>CALVQM010000009.1 GCA_944358125.1 uncultured Bacilli bacterium | reverse complement strand
CCCGACACTTAGTACTCATCGTTTACGGCGTGGACTACTAGGGTATCTAATCCTATTTGCTCCCCACGCTTTCGTGCATGAGCGTCAGTGATGGCCCAGCAAACCGCCTTCGCCACTGGTGTTCCTCCTAATATCTACGCATTCCACCGCTACACTAGGAATTCCATTTGCCTCTACCATACTCAAGTCTACCAGTTTCTAAAACGGAATGGAGTTAAGCTCCAAGATTTGATTTTAGACTTAATAAACCGTCTGCGCACCCTTTACGCCCAATAAATCCGGATAACGCTCGCCACCTACGTATTACCGCGGCTGCTGGCACGTAGTTAGCCGTGGCTTTCTTGAATGGTACCGTCAAGTAAATAGCATTTCCTCTATTTACCGTTCTTTCCAAACAACAGAAGTTTACAATCCAGAGGACCTTCATCCTTCACGCGGCATTGCTCGTTCAGGGTTTCCCCCATTGACGAATATTCCTAACTGCTGTCTCCCGTAGGAGTCTGGGCCGTGTCTCAGTCCCAGTGTGGCCGATCAACCTCTCAGTTCGGCTACGCATCGTCGCCTTGGTAGGCCATTACCCCACCAACTAGCTAATACGCCGCAGGCCCATCTTTAAGCGAAGCTTTAAAGGCTTCTTTACTCCAAAGAGCACATTCGGTATTATCAATCGTTTCCAATTGTTATCCCCAACTTAAAGGTAGGTAACCCACGTGTTACTCACCCGTTTGCCACTAGGTGGAAAATCCAAATCATAGAAAATCCGGAATCAGAGCAAGCTCTTCAACTTTCAAATCTAATCAATGGGCCACCTCGTTCGACTTGCATGTCTTAGGCATGCCGCCAGCGTTCATCCTGAGCCAGGATCAAACTCTCAATAAAAAAGATTTATGTTTAAAATCTTATAAATTTAAGTTTAATCTAAGCTACTTATAAATTGACTTTTTAACTTAGTTTTCAAAGATCATTTCTTTTGCGTTGCCTTCTTTTGCATCGCGTAGATATAATATAACATCTTCGCGAGGCTTTGTCAACAACTTTTTTTAATTTTTTTACACTTTTTTCAGCTTTTAAGGGCCTTTTTGTCAAGTGCATAAGTAATATAACAAACTCCGCGAATTATGTCAACATTTTTTTTGCATTTTTTCGATTTTTTTTGCAATTTTTTTATTTTTTGTTAAAATAGGCTATTTTTTAGCAATTATTATGACATTTTTTTTAATTTTTTATATTACCTACATCATAATATATGTTCTTCCATAAAAAAAATTACCTTTTTTAGTAATTATTTTTCTTTTTGATTATATTCCTATATATTTGATAATATTTTTCTATTTCGTTTCGCGTGAACGGTGCTTCACCTTTTTTCTTCATTTCGATTAAAAAAGACAACTCACTTTTGACAATCATTTGTATTTCTCTTGGATACCTCATCAACTTCTTATGATAATTATATTCATTATAGTCTAAAATTTTAAATCCTCCATCAGGAAAAACGCGTAGATCTAAATCATAATCAATATATTTAATTATTTTCCCATCAATTATATAGGGAGTAGCAATATTGCAATAATAGAATAACCCAAAACTTTTTAATTGCCCAATGATGTTGAACCAATGCTTTTTATAAAAAAATAGTATCGCAGGTTCTTTCGCATGATAACTTCTTCCATCTGCCTCTGTTAATTTTGCTTTATTATTAGCCACTACTATCTTTTCCTTATCAATGTCTAAAACTATAGCCTCATCACATAATTGATGTAATTTCCCATTATGTTTATAACAATGAATTTCTAATCTGTCGCCTACTTTTATATTATTTTCACTTTCCTTCATTTTTTCTCCTGGCCTTCTTTTTATTTAATTATAACAAAGAAAAGAAAAAATAACAAATCTTAGTTTGCTATTTTAAAATTTCAATTGCTTTATTTAATTGATCATCTACTACTACTGTATTGCCAAATTCATCTGTTTGCTCTTTATTAGTTACATAATAGTCAGGTGCTATGCCAATTTCATCAATACATGTTCCATTAGGTGTTAACCAGTAAGAAGAAGTATATTTTACCATTGAACCATCATCTAGTTGCATAGTTTGTTGAACTTTTCCTTTTCCAAAACTTGTTTCTCCTACTGTGGTTGCTCCATAACTTTCTTTTAGAGCTGCTGCCAATATTTCTGATGCTGATGCTGAATTTCCATTAATTAATACAGCAATCGGATAATCTTTAGACTCTTTTGTTTCATCTTTGTAATCCGTTAGTTCATTTTGATATTCTAAACTAAAGATCTTATCCCCTTTATTTAAGAAAATACTTGCTACATCAGTGGCTGCTGTTAAATATCCTCCTGTATTATTTCGTAAATCTATAATTAAAGATGTCATTCCTTGATTTTCTAATTCACTTAAAGCTTTTTTTACTTGGGTAGCTAGAGTATTAGAAAAAGTTTCTATTTTAAGATAGCCAATTGTGGAGCCTTCTACAATATAGTAATCAACATTAGGAGCAATTAATGTTTCATTTTTTAAAGATACACTTATTATGCCATCTCCTCTTTTTAATTTCAAAATAAATGTATCAGTGCTCTTCTTTATTAGATTTACTACTTCAGTTGCGGTCATGTTTGTAACATCTGTATCATTAAAACCTACAATAATATCTCCTACTTGAATTCCTGCCCGACTAGCAGGGGTATCATTATAAACTTTTACAATTGATTTATCAGCATTACTTATAGATACACCTATTCCCTCATATTCTCCGGATAGAGAATTAAATAATTCAGATGTAGATTCGTCATCTAAATAAGTTGTATAATCATCACCTAAATAATCCATCATTCCTGCTATGGCTTTATCTAATAAAACGCCTTTATCCACATCTTCATAATAATTTGATAAAATATTAGAATATACATTTAAAAATTCATTTAAATCTTGATCTTCAGCTAAATCTCCATATGTCAAGTCATATGTCAATCTGTTGTTATTATAAACAATGACGCCAGCTGTAATAGCAGATATAATGCTTGTAACTATAACAATACCAATTACCCAAGTTATACTAAATCCTCTATAATTTTTATTATTGTTCATTTATTCACCTTCTACTATAAAATAATATCATAAAATTGGAAAAATATAAAGAAAAAAAGACATTAATTTTCAACGTCTTTTGGAGCAACATAAGCCAGTTCTTTTGATATTTCATCTTCATTGCCTAATATTTCAGTAATCTGGCCATTATTTACTTTTACTAAAGTTAAATCACCAACTCTTAAATCCGAAATATTGCTAACTTCAAGATTTATATTTTCTGGATCATAAAATTTTTGATTTAATTCATTATTTAAATCAGCATAGTATACTTTTAAAGCATTTTCGCCACGAGTATAATTTGACATCAAACCACTATAATAAATAGATCTTATATTTTCAGTATCATATATTAATACATAATATTCGTCTTCTGCTTTATTTAGCATTGAACCAATTGAAGTTACATTATAATTTATCGTTCCCGTAATAGTTTCTTGTTCTTTATTATCATCATTAAGTAAATCTTTAGTTACAAATATTCTTGTTAAAAAATAAATTGCTAAAACAAAAATAATTACGATAATTAAAATACGTATAAAACGAATTATTTCTGTTTGTTCTTCACTACGATATTTTTCTTGTTTGATCTTTTTTGCTTTTTTTTCTTTTGCCATTTTCATCACCTGAATAAATTATAGCAGTAAAAAGAAAAGAAAGCAAGTTTTTACGCATTTTTGCCTTCCTTTTATCTACTTATTTTTTCTTTGATATATTTGAGATTTTATATTTTGTAGTTAAAGAGCAGGATTTTTTTCAAAAGTAGAGCATATTTTTGATATAGTAAATCCGTTTCATTTTTATTGGCATTTATTGATAAATTATCCATGGTATGATACTTTTGATAATGTTAAAAACTTTAGATTAAAGAGAATTCGCCTTTTTCTATATAAGCCATGCAACATTTTTTAGTAGCTCTTCTAAAGATTTTTTTCAGTTATAACTCATATATATTTTCCTTTTCGTGGGTGAGTATTTCAACATTTCTTTTAACATATGTCAAATTAGATAGTTTTCTTTCTTTTTAAAGTAACATTTGAAGTTTTCATTTCATATAAGGCATATTCTTTTTTAGCTTTACGAAGTTCAGCAACCTTAATAGCAAATATTTCATATAAGTTATTTAACTCATTACTAGATGAGCTTTCTAAATAAGCAGTGCTTTTTATTATTTCTTCAGGTATATCTAAATCTATTAAAACATTTATTTCTTTTGATAATTCCTCTTTACTTTCTAAAAAAATATTTCTTACTAATTTTAAAATCGATCCTTCTTCAATAGATACTGATATGTCTTTTTTAACTAAAAAACATTCTACTTTATCTTTAATTATTCTTATTAAATGATACGGCTCTAAAGTGGGAATTAAGCTATGAATGATAATTGTTGCATCTTTAGTATCAATCCGATTTACTACTCCATTATAAGGAATAGTTGCCATACTTAAACATTCTTTTTTTATACTTCTTAATATTTCCTGTAATTTGTTATCTAATAAAGATATTTCTTTTCTAGTTTGCATTTTTCCTCCATATAATTATAGTATTTAAATGAAAAAGGAAGTTTTATTTACTTCCTGAAACAACTTTGGTATTTCCTAAAGATTCAGCAATTGTTACCATTTCTTCGGTAGATAAATCGTTACTGGTTAGGTAATAGGAAACATTATCGCTGGTCCAATACATGGAATTGGCACTTTTAGCAGCAATAGTATCACTTAACATGATGGGATCTCCATAGACAGGAATGATTTCAAAATCACTAGCTACACTGGCTGCTTCTTCAATTAGAACAAAGTTTTTGTCACCTGCAAAGGTTAAAATCATTCTATTGCCTTCATCTGTATCTATTTCCTCACTATTGGATAGATAGGTTTCACTCGGAATATATAATGGATAAATGATACTGTCTAAAATATTGCTTGATTTGGTATCACATTCTTCATTTTCACATTCCTCATCAATATTTTCGTTTTCATTAGTAGTAGTATTGTTGCTAGTTTCATTGGTAGTATTTTCTTCAGTAGTATTATTTGTTTCATTATTATTAGAAGTATTGTCTTCTTGGTTGTTATTTTTATTTTCGTTATTGGTACTATCTTCTTTGGTTTCAGCATTCATATCAATTAAGTCTTCTAATAAGAAATCTTCTTCTTTTAAACCAGATTTTAAGTCTATAGATGAGAATACTACTTTTATATTGACAATATCTTCTTTATCATATACTTCTACTTTTTCAAGGTTCATATCTTTGTCAAAATAAATTTTTTGATAGGTTAGGCTAGAATTGTTAGGATAATTTACAGCAGTTTTAATAACATAATTTTTATCCTGTTCTTCTAAAACCTTATTCTCATCACTTTTAATATCTTTTACTAATGATGATAAAATGTAGGATTGACTACTATTAGATGGCCATTCACTTTGGAATTTAAAACTTTTATTTAAAGCTCTAGTTACAACATAAACACCATCATTGTTCTTTAAAATTATTTGTTCATGATTGTTAGTTTGATTAACTAGGGTTACTTTGTAAAAATCATCTTGTAAATAATTGGCTTCGATACTATAAGTAAAAGTTTCTTCATTACTTAATATTTCCATGTTCCCTTTTAAAGTATAAGACTTGGAGTTTGATACATTCTTTTCAAATTTTGCAATTAAGTCTTCTTCGCTCTTGGAACCACAACCAGTGACAAATAACATTAGTCCTATTGCTAGAACTATGATTTTTTTCATATAACACACACCCTTCTTTAATTTAACTATATTGTTCTTTATTAAAATTATGAATTAAAAATGTTAGTAAATATTTAGTTATTAACAGTTTATTTAATGTCCACTTTAAATTTATGTATATTTTTCATAAAGACACTCATAATAATAGCAAAGGGTGTGATTAAATGGAAACATTACAAAAGATAGCATTAATTTTTACCATTATTGGAGCTATAAACTGGGGATTAATTGGTTTTTTTGATTTCAATTTGGTTACTAGTTTATTTCAAGACTCTAGTGTTATTACCAGAATTATTTATGCTATTGTTGGTATTTGTGGAATTATTAATATTTTCTTATTATTTAGCCACATTGAAAAAGACCCCAAATAAATTAGAGGTCTAACTTCTTAAGTAAGTTCTTGGAATGAGCAACTTTTAAATATCCCATATAACTTGCTTTTACTTGATCATAATTAGGTGCGTTTATTTTCTTTAATTTACGCATCTTTTTTTTAATTCTTCTTTTGGTACCAGAGTTAATTTTTATTATTAATTTTTTGCCTTTTAATAAGAAGTGATAGCCTAAAAAACCAAAACCTTGTTTTAAATCATATATATTCGTCTTTTTATTTAATTCTAACTTAAATTCTTTTAGTTTCTCTTCAATTTCTTTGCGAACTATCTTTAATCTTTCTTTATCATAATCAAAGATAATAAAGTCGTCCATGTATCTAACATAATACTTACAATAAAGTTTTTCTTTAATATAATGATCTAAATCATTTAGAAAGTAAATAGCCAGTAGTTGACTAGTCATGTTACCAATGGGTAAGCCTTTTCCTTTTTCATAAAAGGGTATTGATTGTAATTCGGCTATTTTATAGTCTTTGTCAGCTATATTTAGCTTTTTTACTCGTTCTATTTCTTTGTTAATTACTTTTTTTATTGTTTCATTTACATATTTATTATCAGTTGATTTAACAATATTTTCTACTAGTTTGTAAACTAAAGGATCAGTTATAAAACGACGTACTTTCTTTAAAATAAGTTCATGATCAATACTATAAAAATATTTTTTAATATCACATTTTAAAACATAAACTTTATCATGATTTATTTTTAATTTGTTAATATATTTTTTGACATAACGAATACCTTCTTTGGTTCCCATACCTTTTCTAGTTGCAACATTTTGGGGTATTAAATGAGGAGTAATTCCCGGATCTAGACAATAGTGACTTACTAGATGATTTACGACTTTATCACTCATAATTTCACTCATGATAATACGATATTTAGGCTCTTGAACTAGGAAAACATTATAATGACTATGTTCATATTTATGACGTTTTAAAACATTTAAAATACTTATGATGTTACTAGAATAAAATAATTCGAATTTGTGAAGTTTGCCTCGATTTTTGGTATTGGCACGAATAATTTTGTACATAGCAATAATTTTGTCGATATCTACTAGTTCTTCATATTTAATTGGTGGTTGCACTACGAATTAGACCGTAAGCAATTTTACGAATTTCAATAATGAACATAGAAGTAGATTCGAACTTTTTCTTGCTAATGATGCGTTTTTCAAAAGAAGTTGCCATATAAAAATCAAGCATGGATAATTTAATAATTAAGTCTTTTAGAAATTTCACTTTTATTCTTTCGACATCATTTATACTATAAGAAAATATTAATTCTATAAGTTCATACATATTTTTTTCAATGTTTTGTTTTAGAACTACTTCGGATTTAGGATAATTTATAATTTGTTTATTAATGTAAGCGATTGTTTTTTTAGTGTTATTTAAAAGAGCAAAATTAGAGTTCATCAACAAATTCCTTTATTAGTTCATAATTGGCTTCTTCTTTTTTGACTTTAATTTCAATCGCGTTCATTAAATTATTTAACATATTTGATATTAATAAATTACTTTTAGCTTCTCTTAAAATACGAGAATAAGCATTATCATTTTTAGATTCTAAAACATAAGCATAGTCATCAATTACTTCAATTAAATTAACATTATTACGGTTTAGGACACTTTTTACTTTGGCTTTAGCATTTAGAGGAAAGCCTATTTTGTTTTCTCTTATTTGATAGCCAAATAAATAGTTAAATATGTAAGTATCATCGAGAAAAGTATAATAAAAGTTTCCGGATTTAATAATTACAACATGTTCTTGGTACATCTCTTTAAATTTTAAATATTTATCAATCGTTTTCATAATACTCCTTTCTACCTACGTAGTTAAGACTATTACTGCTCATCATAACTAAGATAAATATATAGTATAAAAATATGTTTTATTTATCATACTTTCATATATTATAAATATATATTAGAAGTCGAATTTTGTCAATAAAAAAAAGTTTGCTATTAGCAAATTTTTTTGAATTAAAATAATTGTTTATCAATATTGTTGATTTAATATCCTTTTTTAGTTTCTTCAATAAATTTTAAAGCATCTTCTTTAGTGGCGGCGGTGGCTAAAAATAATTTTTTGTGACAAAAGTGAGCGGTTTTAATACCACTTGCTTTTTGCAATGCTTCATCTCTTAAGCCTGCCCATTCTTTTTTGAAAGGAATTTTAGGAGTAAAACCTTTATATTTCGTAGGTACAGTATGAGCAGCATAACAACCACGATTAGATGGGTACACTACAAAGTCAATGTCTAATCCTAGTTTGAATATAGCATATTCATAAGGTATATATTCATCTAAAATAAGGACTTTATCTTTTATTGTTTTAGCTTGCTTTTCAATCTTGGTTAGAGTTTCTACTTTTATGATCGCATCATTTAAAACTTGGGTAAATATAATATCAGCAAAAGATACAGCTTTTAAAAAGCAATTTTCTTCCTCCTCATTAGTGCCAATTTTAGGTCTAAATAGTTCAATCAGACTGGATAGAGTATAGATATTAAAGGGTGCATCTAAATCATATTCCCCATTATCAAAAGCATCTATTGCTGTTACTAATAGTTCATCTATTACTTCAAATACTTTTTTAGGATTGGTAACTTTTATTTTTTGTAAATATTTTAGGCCATATTCTTGCCATAAAAGACCAAAGCCACAATAATGAAGGCCATTTGCCCGTTTTTTATCATAGTTAGCACCATGATGATCAAAACGACCTAGCCCAATGTCATAGGCTATTTTAGTGCCATCGTCTTTATAATCTTTTAGTCTAATTAAAGTGATATTTTCATAAAATCTTTCCATTAAGACTGTACAGAAAACATCATCAGCATGAAAATTTCCCGCATGAGTAACAAACTTTGCTTCTTCTAAATTGTTAGTTAACTTTATCATCTACTTATAGTATCCTCTCTAATCTCACTTATTTCTAACGCTTTATTTAAAACAAATGGGAACACCTCTTGATAATTAATTTCTTTATTTGTTAATAAAGAATTTATTTTGGCGGGATAGAGTTTATTATAAATAAAGGCCGTATTGGCATTATCTTCTAATCTCCATATAACAGAAAAATGTTGCATAACAGATATATATCTTAATAAATAATGAATTAATTCGGCTAATTCTTCTTCATGGGGGTTTGTAGATAAATATTTGGTAAATAAAGATGCAATATCCATATCTTGTTCATTTACTTTTTGAGCTAAATATAAATTAAGACCATTTATTAATTCTTCTTTAGAAACTTCTTCTAAAGAAACATAACCATTTTGAATGAAAATCTCATTCATGTAACCAAAAATATTCATGTTCATCACCTGCTTTATATTATATAGATAGTTATTGGGATAATCAAGAGAAAAATTTTAAATATTGGTTATCTTCGGGGGTGTTTTTTCTTTTTTTCTTTGGCATTTTTTAAATACAAAGCCATATTTAAAACTAAAGCAAAAGTTAAAGGATAGTTCACTTCTTGGGGAGTTAATAGTTCTTCTAAAACATCATAAGTTTCTTTATTCCAAGATAGATTAGTTTTACCATCTTCGGAAATATGCCATGAAACTCCACTTTCTTGTAAAGTGGAAATATAGCCTAAAAGATAGCTTATAATTGAATTTAGTTCAAATTTATTATTTGTTTTTTGAGAATATTTCGTAAATAAAGTTATTAAATCTAAATTACGATCTTTTTCATCATGATTGGCATAATCTATTTGCCATAACGCTTCTAGAAGATATACTCTTAACATACTAATAAATTCTTCTACCGGCGCATCAGGCGCATTTTCATATCCTCTTAACATTAAGTAACTATCAATATCATAAATCATTTTTATCACCAATTTCATTATATATTACTTTTAACTTTTAGACAAGAAAAAAAGTCTTTTTTCAAGACTAACTTATAATCATTTACCTAGTATAAGAATTATCTTTTTTTAAATCTAGGGCTGTATTTAGTAATAATTCAAATGTTTTCTGGTAATTTATTGTTTCTTTCGTATAAAGACTGTCAATTTTATCAGGATAAGTTTCGTTATAAGTAATGATTGGTTCTTCGGTATTATTAACTTGCCATAAAACAGCGAAATGCTGTAAAGCAGATATATATTCTAAAAGAAAATAGATAATGGCGTTAATATCTTTGGGCTTTTGTAAACTTTTTAGCATATTTTCATATTCTTGAAATAATAATATGGTATCAACAGGCGTTTCTTTTTCTAATTGTATTTTTAAATATTCATTTATTGCATTTACAATTTCTTCTATTGGTACTTCTTCTAGACTCATATTAGCATAATTTTTTCTAGATAAATAAGTATCCATGTAAAATCTAAACATTTTTATCACCTGTGGTTATTATATATTATTTTATAATTTTAATCAGAAAAAAAGCCTTTTTTCAAGACTAACTTCGGCTTTTATATACTAATATTTGTTCTGGTAATAAATAAATAGTATTATTATATTTTAACATATTTTCTGGGGTTGTTTTAAAGGCACTTGAAACACCTGATAAAGTATCGCCTTCAGCAGTTATATAGTAGCTATAACCACTTTTAGGAATTAACAATTCTTGATTAGGATAAATGTATTCATTATCTTTGATACCATTTATGGCTGCTAGTAGTTTGGGATTAATGTTATATTTACGTGCTATTTCGTATAAGTTATCACCCTTTTCAATGGTATAATAAGTAAAATAATTGTTGTTATCCATCACTTAAATCACTCCTCATCTATTAATAGGATATGATAAAAGCACAAATTGGTTAATTAATATAAATCATATTTTCATAATTGAAGTTCCATTCAAAATTATATAAAAGACGGCTATTTCCTTCTTCTCTATTAAATACATATACCGTATCCGTCTTTAAATAAAATACTAGATTGTCTTTAATACGAATAATATCGGTTACATCTTGATCAATTAGAGTTTTAATATCTTTATTTTGATAATTCATTGTTAAGAAGCCATCACTTAATTCATAGACATAATTACTTGGATAGGTAAATTTTTTATTTTGATCAATTAATGTTTTGATGCTAACATTTTCCCATTTATTGTTATTTAACATTTTAGGTTTTATTTTTTCTAAATCACCATTTCTAGCATTCCATTCATACATTACTTCTTCATTATTATCAACTATATATAATTTATTTTTATCATATCCTGGGAAATAACTATCAAAATAAATTTTATAATCTAATTTATATTCTTTTAAATTACCATTTTGAAAAGAAAGACGATAAAATTTATCAAAAGTATATTCATCATCATAGTTGGGAATTACTAAATAATCTTGGGTATAACTAATTAGGGGAACATTATATTGTTCCGTTTCTAAAAAATTAATTTCTTTTTCGGTATCTTCATTTATGTAGTAAAAGCCCTGATAATTCCATAATAGATAAGTATAGTCTTTATTGTAAATGGTAATATCTTTAAAGGTTTCTTCTATTTCTTTCTTGCTTGTTAAATAATCTTCCGGTATTTTATTTAGTAGATTATCAGATACATTTTGATAGTAAGTTATTTTATTGTTTTCTTGGCATAAAGGCATAAATTCAAAAGTATGGCCTTCAGGAATTAGACAAAAATTATCTTCTTCTTCAATAATGGAAACACTTTCAATAAAGTTTCTTTTCTGTTTATATTTGCTTTCTACTAAATAATCAAAAGTTGTGTCTTTGTAAGTAAAGGTAAAGTAGTAATATTTATTTTTTTTATCAAAATTTTCTATTATGTTTACATTATCTACAACATATTCTTTCGTATAATCAACATCTTTAAAAAAGAAAAAGGCAAAAACAATTAATAAAACAATGATTGTTATTTGAAGTATTTTTAATTTTTTCATAAAACCTCTAATTATTTAAGCTTTGTCCGTATTTTTTCTTTTCTTCCATCATAAATTCTGATATTTCCGTTTCAATTTCCCGTAGGGAGTCTTTGGCTAAATTGGTTATCACTACTTTTTCTTTAACCGTATCAATTGTTACTTTGCCCCAAATTAAACCAGAATAAACTTGCATATCATTATATAAGTCAGGAGTGATACTATTTAAGAAATAACCCCAAACTACTCTTTTTTGACCTATTAAAATTCTTTTGTTGGTTATAACGATAACAGCAGTTGAGGTTAAGTCATACCATTTATCGTTTTTTTGACCGGCAAAAGCATAACGAACTGTTTCTCCAGGATTTAAGTGTTCTTCTACGACAGCACTATGTTTTTTTAAGCGCCACCAAGTTACTCCTCCCGGAAATTTCTTTTTATATAACATGACATGATCATATACTTGTCCCATATTTATCACCACATAATCATTTTATAATAAAATAGCTTGCTTGACAAGGTTTTATTTTGCCAAAAGAAAAAGCACTTTCGTGCTTAATCAATATTTATTATTTTTTTAGATACATTTTCATCTTTTTTAGGAGCGATAACTTTTAAGGTTCCATCTTTGAATTCAGCTTTAATGTTTTCTTCTTCAATGTCTCCTAGATAGAAAGAACGAGATACTTTGCCATAAAATCTTTCACGTCTAATATATTTTTTATCGTCTTTTTCTTCTTTTTCATCTTTTTTTTCGGCACTAATAGTAAGTGTTCCTTTATTAAATTCAATGTTAATATCATCTTTAGTGAAACCTGGCATATCAAGCTCTAAATTGTAATTGCCATCAGCCTCATAAATATCACATTTCATTTTAGGAGTATCACTTTCTAAAAAAGAATCAAACATATCATCTAAAAACATTTTTCTTGGTAACATTATAACCATCTTCCTTTCAACAAGTATAATATACCACGATTACTAGCACTTGTCAATAGTAAGTGCTAACTATTTTTATTATATGTAAATTGATGTAAAATATGCAAAAAAGTAGGTTTATTTTCGGCCTACTTTGCTTTCTTTTTAAATAAATCTAGAACTTCATTTGCTTTGGTATATAGCTGAATAGAATTACAAATTTCTAGAATACTTGCTAGAATAATAAATATTCCGGTTGCTTCTACTAAATCCATGGAAGCCATTGGATTAATGATAATAAAGATGCCAAATATTAGTAAGATAATAGCAATCGCAAGCATTAATGACCAACCATCATAGCCATAGCTTTTTAACTTAAAAGCATCTATTATTTTACGTACGGAAATAATTAGTAAATAAATGCCTAGAGTAAAAGTTAAAATTTTGATGAAGGCAAATGGGTTAATTATGACAAATAAGCCAGCGATTATAGATAATATTCCCCAAATAATATTTAAGGAAAATAAAGGGTTATTATCTCTAATAAGAAATTCATAAATTGCAAATATACCAAAAAGCATTAAATAAATTCCTAAAATAATACCTGTTAATTCAATTGTTATTCTAGAATTTAAATAAATAACAATACCAAATAATAAGAATAAGACATTTAAAATGATACTTCCTAGTAAAAGCTTGTTAAAATTTAGTCTTATCTTGTCTAATAATGTTTTTTCTTTTTTCTTTGCCATATATATCCTCCTATTAATAATTATACTATAAATTTTTTGGTAGTCAATCAAATTATAGACAGAAATCGAGAAATATGCTATAATAGTCTATCATTTAAAGGGGGAGTTTTTGTGCATATTAAAGAACTTTCAATCGCTGAATTTGATGGTTTTGCTAAAAATTTCATGATTAGTTCTTATTATCAAAGCTCTAGTTATGCTATTTTTATGACGGAAAGAGGCTATGATTATGAACTTATTGGCTATGTTGATGAATTAGGAGTTATTAAAGCGGCTGCTTTAATTTTAATTAAGAAAATTGGGATTAGTAATAAATATGGGTATTCTCCCAAAGGTTTTTTAATTGATTATTTTGATTATGATTTACTTAAAAGCTTTGTTAATGCTTTAAGGAAATATTATGAAAAAAAGTTAGTATTTATTAAAATTAATCCGGAAATAGCAATTGGAGAAATTGATCCGATAACAAAAATAACAAATTATAATCAAAATATTATTGTTAGAGATTATTTAAAAGAACTAGGTTTTTTAAAGCTTAAAGATAATAAGTATTTTGAAAGTTTGTTTCCAAGATACAACGCTATTATTAATACCCAGGAATATAATTTTCATGCTCTTAATAAAAATACGAAAAATAAAATTCGCAAAGGTATTAAAAGAGGACTAGCTTTTGAAAAAAAAGATCGAGATAGTTTAGATATATTTTATCAGTTTATTAAAAATCAAAAAGATATTGATGCTTTTTATTATAAGAATTATTATAATGTTTTTGATCGTAATCATGCAGCTGATCTTTTCTTGGTTAAAATTGATTTTGAACAATATTTGTTAAATAGTAAAAGACTTTATGATGAAGAACAATTAAGAAATAGTGTTATTTCCGAGAAATTAATTCATAATTCTAGTGAAGCTAATATTAAAGAGAAGATGAATTCAGATCGGATATTACTATCTTATAAGAATGATATTGAATTTGCTACGAAAGGACTTCGGGAAAATAAAGAGTTATATATTGGAGGAGCTTTTGTAATTCGTTATTTAAATAGAGTTCATATGGCGATTAGTGGTTATGATCCTAAATTTAGATACTTTAATCCTAATTATTTTTTACATTATCAAATTATTGAATATTATAAGAATAACTTTAAGTTTATTGATTTAAATGGATTGACAGGAGATTTTACAAAAGATAATCCTTATAGGGGATTAAATGAGTTTAAATTGGGATTTAAGCCACATGTTTATGAGTTTATAGGAGAATTTGATTTTATTTTAAATGAACATGCTTATCGGAATTTAATAAAAAAAGGATTGCTAGCTAAAGAATTTAATAAAAAAACGAAAAGAAATTAATTATTTTTTCTTTCGTTTTTTATTGTCTTTCTTTACTTTGGTTTTTTCAACTACTTTAATAGTTGGTTCTTTATAATATTCTTTAGGGCCTTTATTTTCATTTAAAAGTTTTCTTTTAATTTCATCTTTACGTTTCTTTTCACTGGCTGCTTTTTTAGGATCTTTTTTCTTGGTACTTATTTTATTAGCAGTATCTTTAATAGAAGATAATCTAGTAAGTCTTAAGATATCACGACCTATAATTAATAGGGCAGGAATAAGAATAAATAATAACCACCCTACTCCTGATGCTAGGAAGCGTTGGATATGACCGAGTCCCGGAATTCTTATTATTACTTTACCAATAACATTGTTATATTTAGCACATAACTCATCTTCGACAGGATTAGCGTCTCCTTTGGTAACAAAACAAGCATTTCCTTCATCATCTTCGGTTATAGCTTTAATTCGGTGGGTTATAGTCATACCAATACTAGAAGGACTTGAGGAACGGAAAGTTATTACATCTCCTACTTTTAAGTCTAATGGATCATCTATACGCATATTAATTACAGCATCAAACTGATTAATGTTTGGAGTCATGGAACCAGTGGCAATGGTATAAATGGAAAACTTGGGTTCATAGCCAGTTCCTTTACTAACATATATTTTATTTGCTATATAATAATATAATAAAAAGATAGCAATAAGTAAAAGGATTACAAAAAGGACCCATGATATTATTTTAAAGAAAATATGAACTATTTTTTGCCATGGAAAAGACTTACTTTTCATCTGGGACCCTCCTATTCTAATATATATTATAGCTTATTAATTTATAAATTACAAGATTATTCCAAAAAAAATTCTATCTTTGCGATAGAATTTTTATTAATTTTTTAATTTGCTGAAACAATTTCAATTTCTACTGTACTACTATAATTTCTTCCTTGGTCATAGTCTTGAGGTTCTCCAATCTCTACAAATTCGTAATTAATTTGGAAAGTAGCTGTCTGTCCTGGAGCAATTACAATATTGTTAGCAATTGTTGTATTATTTCTTACAGCCGGTGTTGAACTTACAAGAGTTTTACCATCTTTTACTAAACTATAAACAAAGTTATCACTTGTAAATGTATTGGTAACGTTAATTAAATTAACGTTGTAAACTACTGTTTTATTTGACGTATTTCTTACAGTAAATTCATGAGTTCCTTTCCACTTAGGGAAAATATTGCTTGCTGACATTGGTTTTGTAAAATTTACTGTTAGAATGCCATTTTCAGAAGTTCCTATATCTACATTACCATTGCCATCTTCTGATGTTGTTGGATTTTCAGCTTTATTAATTGTTACATAGTAAGTTTTCGTATTTCCATTTTGAGCGATAACTGTAATCGATACTCTTGTTGAATTACTTGTTAAATTTACAGCTCCTGCGCCAATAACTTTTGCTTTTGCATTTACGGCTGTTGCACTAATTATTACACTTGTTAAATCACTATCTACTTCTACTGTATATTCAGTTACATCACTATTAAAGCTTGGCTTTAGTGTATAATTTCCAACTTTTAAACTACTTAAATCAGCATTACTATATAATTCACCAACGCAATTAGTATCACATACGCCATCACCATTGGTATCACAATTTAAATCACATGTTCCGTTTCCATCTAAATCAATATTAGAATCTGGAATACCATCGTTATCAGTATCACAGTTTAGATCACATTCTCCGTCACCATCAGTGTCTTGATCCATTAAATTATCGTCTGGTTCGCCATCATCATCAGTATCTACGTTAATATCTGGCTCGCCATCTCCATCTACATCAATATCAACATCTGGTTTGCCATCACCGTCAGTATCACAATTAACATCACATACACCATCATGATTATTATCAATATTTATATCTGGATTTCCATCACCATCTATATCAATGTTTGTATCTGGCTTGCCATCATTATTAGTGTCACAATTTAAATCACACTTTCCATCACCATTTGTATCTTGGTTAAGCAAATTATCGTCAGCTTCTCCATCTCCATCGGTATCAACATTTACATCTGGTTTGCCATCGTTATCAACATCAATATTAATATCTGGTTTGCCATCGCCATCAGTATCAATGTTAATGTCTGGCTCACCATCACCATCTAAATCAATATTTACATCTGGAATATTGTCATTATCAGTATCACAATTTAAATCGCACTTACCATCACCATTTGTATCTTGATTAATTAAATTATCTTCAGGTTCACCATCATTATCAGTATCAATGTTGAAATCAGGTTTACCATCGCCATCATAATCAATATTGGTATCTGGTTTGCCATCACCATTAGTATCACAGTTAATGTCACATGCTCCATCGTCGTCATCATCAATATTTATGTCTGGCTTTCCATCACCATTAGTATCACAGTTAATATCACATGCTCCATCGTCATCATCATCAATATTTATGTCTGGCTTGCCATCGTTATTAGTGTCACAATTTAAATCACATGCTCCATTGTCATCATTATCAATATTTATATCTGGTTTGCCATCACCATCAATATCAATGTTTGTATCTGGGTTACCATCATTATTAGTATCACAATTTAAATCGCACTTACCATCACCATCAGTATCTTGATTAGTTAAATTTTCATCTGGTTTACCATCACCATCGGTATCTACGTTTACGTCTGGTTTGCCATCACCATCTACATCAATATTGGTATCTGGTTTGCCATCATTGTTGTTATCACAATTAACATCACATACACCATCATTATCGGTATCGATGTTTAAATCTGGTTTGCCATCACCATCAGTATCAATATTGGTATCTGGAAAGCCATCATCATCGGTATCACAATTTAAATCACACTTACCATCACCATCAGTATCTTGGTTCATTAAATTCTCATCAGGCTCTCCATCACCATCGGTATCTACATTTACGTCTGGTTTACCATCACCATTGGCATCAATGTTAATATCCGGTTTATTATCACCATCAGTATCACAATTAACATCACAAGTATTTGTATTGTCGAAATCAATATTAATATCTGGTTTGCCATCGCCATCAGTATCAATATTGAAATCAGCTTTACCATCACCATCAACATCTTTATTAACTAAATTAACATCTGGTTTGCCATCACCATCAGTATCAATGTTAAAGTGTGGAACTCTGTCACCTTTGTAATCGATATTAATATCTGGTTTGCCATCACCATCAATATCGCAATTAACATCACAAATACCATCACCATCAAGGTCGATGTTTAAATCAATAATTCCATCACCGTTGGAATCACAGTTAATTGTACAGGCTTTTTCTTTACCTAATAGTGAGAATATAATACCTAAAATTGTTATCAATATTATTAATAAACATAAAATAATAATGATAATTGTTTTCTTCTTATTTTCTCTTTTCTCCTCTTCTAATAAATCGTATTGTTCTTGTAAATTACTATTGTTCATTTGGAACACTCCCTACTATTTAAAAGTATAACATAACAACTTCTTGCTTGCAATATTAAAAATTCACTTTTTAATGATATTCTCATATAATTTTAACATTTAGTTTGCTTCGGCAAATTCTACTTTAAGATTACTTATAAATTTTTTGCCAGCATTATGATTTTGTTCTTCACCAGTATTTTTAAATGTTACTTCTAGAGTGTAGTTATAAGTGGTGGCTCCTGATACAGTTTTTTCTATGGTTGTTAGAGTAGTTTTACCACTTGCTGTAGTTAAGTCACCATTTTTTATTTCACTTCCGTTTTCTTTTAAGACATAAGTTAATTCGTTTGTGCCAGTAAATTCATTATTACTTATATCTAAAACGATAGCATACTTCGTACTATTTTCATTATCAGTTGGAGTAACTTTTACAGAAAAGCTTTTTTCTTCTGTATCACCAGGAATAGCATTTTCCATATTTAGTGTTTCTCCAGCATCGTAGCTAACTTTAATCATATCGCCGGGATTAAAAGTAGCACTTGCACCATCTCCAGTAACACTAACTCCACTTGAGAAATAAGCAAAAGATACACCAATAACAGCAATAGACACACATAAGATACTTGCTAAAATAACATTCTTTTTTCCAACGCTCATTTTATAGACCTCCATATTATGTTTTAATGATACCAAAATATTTCACTTTTTTCAATATGTTTGTGATATTTATTTGTTTTTTAAAAACACTTTTAAAAGTTTATCCAATTCTTTGTATTTTTTATTGATGTAAGTCTATTTTTATTGTCATAATAATCTTATTCGTTTCTTGTTTTAATATATTATTATTTAATTAAGGCAAGAAAAAAGGAACCTCAGTTCCTTTTTCCCCCAGTAAAACTGGAATTTAATTACATATACATGATATCATATTTTGATAAACTTGTAAATATGTAACTGTTATAATTATATACTTTTTTTAAAAAATTATGCTCTATTTCATATTTTTAAAAAAATTTAAATCTATTCCTGTAAATTCGCTATACCTTTTTTGAGCTGGAAAGTGCTTATATTTAGATTTTATTTCATTTACTTTGATAGTTCGCGATGTATTTTTTATTTTCTTTATTAATTCTTTTAATTCTCTATCTTTAGTTTTAAGTTTCTTTTTATATGGCTTTTGAGAATTTATACTTTCAATGATATTTAGAGTTTCCATATTGTATTTTGCAAGTTCTTCGATTTCTTTATTTAAAACTAGTATATTTTTAGCTTGTTCTATTTCAAATTTGGAATTACTTAATACTATATTGTATTTAGAGTATATAGTTGTTAATTCCTCATAGAAATTAGTGTTACTATCAATATGCTTTAATATTTTATACAAAATATAAATTATTTTTGAAAGATTTAGTTTCGTGGAATTATTTAAATTAATAGCATCTTTGCCAAAATATTCTTGCAAGCTATTCATTAAAGAACCCATTAAATTTATTTGTTGCTTTTCTACTGGAATTATATTACCATTTTTATCTTTAATATTGTGACTTGTTTTAGGTAGTTCATATTTAAACTTGTTATTTCCTTTTGGATTATATTCTAATATATTATAGCAATAAATAGGTTGATTATGGGCTAACAAGTTTCTAAATTCACCTAAATAACATAACAAAGTTTTAAAATTATTAACTAATTTAATTTCTCTTTGTATTTGTTTTTTTGATTTTCCTTTATTTTCATCTTTGATATTTAAATTGGTAAAGAAATTCAAACACCTTAAAAATATTTTGTAGGAATCTTCCTTATTTAAATTTGCAATAGTATAATACGTTTGATTCATAGCTAGTTCATTTATTAATATCCAATATGGCACAGTTAAGTGTTGGTCTCTTTTCCTTTTTATTGGTTTAGACTTTTGATTATTATATTTATCTATAACCATTTTAATGGTTTCAAATGGATTTGATTTTAAAGCGTCAGTATTATAATTATCCATATTAACTAAATAATTGGGTTCTACTCTCTTATCATTAAGATAAGAGACAAAAATATTTTTGATACTTTCTTCTATTATTAACGTGTACTTTAATAGTGTCATTCTTAATTCATGTTCGAATTTATACATTCTTATAAAATCGGTATATAAAGTACCTGGATTATAAATGTGATGATGATACTTAATTGCTTTTATCTGTTTTTCTTTTTCTGCTAAACTTATCCCGGTAAGCCCATATTTTTTGCATATCTTATTACAAATATTTTCATATAGATCTTTATTTTGAACATCTTTTTTTATTTGAAATGTTTTTCTATAATAATTTATTTTAGATTTATTATTGTTATTAATGTTTATTTTTATTTCTTCGATAGTTTCCTCATCATAAGCAAAAAGATTTTTATATGCATTTATTACTTGAAAATAGCTATATTTTTTAAATAATGACTTATCTCCCTTTTGAAAATTAATGCCTTTATTTTCAGTAATTGTGATAAGCTTTCTTGTTGAATTTGTTTCCATAACCCACCTCTTTAAAGATTATACCACCTATTATACAAATAGTAAATTAAATTGTATAAAAAGTTGTCTTTTAGAATTGCTAGTTTTAAAAAGAGCTTAATGGTTATATACAATGCGTTTCTGCAATTAATGACAATTATCGCATAATTAACTTATTTCATCTAAATTAACAATCCCCGAATTAGCTTTAATATAATTTATAACTTTATCTTTCGTTATTTTTCCTTGTAAAAGTCTTTCATATAATGTTAATAAAGTTTTTGTATCAATAATTAATGTTTCATTCTTTATTGCTAAATCTATTTGCATTTGATTTATTTCATCACGTGCACTTATATCTTTAGTTCTTTCATAATTCATAATAAGAATTTTTTTAATTTCTTCTGTTGTATTAGCCTCTTGTAATTTGTCTAAATATTTTGAATAGTGAACTTCTAATTGAGAAATATGTTCATATTTAATATTAGAAGTTACACCTTTTATTTCTCCAATATAAGTAATACCATCCTTTTTAAATAGAAAATCCTCTTGTTTTTCGTCATTAAATTCATCCAGTGAAATGTCAAAAATGAATTCCAAGATTTCAAATACAACTTCTACCAAGGCATCCGAATTATTACATAATATTGATTTATAACGCATATTGTCTTGTATTTTTTTATCTGCTTGGTTTATTATTTCTTTTTGAATTTTTATTTGCTCTTTAGCTTTCTCTATATTACTTTTTTGAGTCTCATCATCATAAAAATTGTATTTATAAAGCCAATCTGGAAATTCAACTTTTTCTTTTATCAAGCCTATTTCATTTAAAAAATCAAACAAAATTGCTGGTTCCTTATCTTTTATTAAATCTAAAGTGGTAATAATTAAGTTATCATTACAAGAAATTGAAGTTATCTTTTCACTATCTTTTGAATAGGTCAATTTGTGATAATTTTCATTTGCAATATAAAATGCGGAATTTATTAAGGTTGAATTAATCTCTGTAGCGCTATTTTCATAAACAATTTCTATATCTTCGATCGGAATTAACTGCTTTAAAATATCCATTAATATTGGAATTATATCTTTTAATTGATAAAAGTTATTCTGTCCATAAAATATACAACTATATTCAACATTTTGGGGTAAACAAATTATATTTTTTGACTTTTTGCTATTTATTAGCATTTTCTTTATGCTTATAAAATCCGGAAGCATTATACAATTATTTTTACTTGGCTTTGCATCTGTGGTATTATTACTAATCCACATGTTATTATTAGTAAGATCAAAAACATTTATTTCAAAGTTATCTAAAGCCTTTAACTTATTAAAATCACTAATATATATATTACTATCATACTCTTCTAAATCTTCAGGTTCATATGTTATCAATTGTATTTTTTCCATTATTTACTCCTCTCAATAATTTTAATTGATAATTATTGTAGCAAATTAATTATTTGAAGTAAAGAATTTTATTTGCCTTTTTAGTATTTTCTTTAAACTAGTAATTTGTAATTTTTTCATGAGATAATTATACTCTTTTTAAATTTTCTATTAATTCTTCAAAATCTATATCTGCAGGCATAGGAATTCCTCCATATATTCCATTAAGATATTTTTTTCTTGGATTGTTATTTTGGTGAATTCTTCCATTAAAATCAGTTATAGCAATCAATTCTTTTTCAGCTTTACTATTAGCATTTAGTATATATATATTTTCGCTTGGAATACTTGAATTTATCAACATAGTGTTATGTGTTGTGATAATTAGTTGCCCTTTAATATATTTATAAATACATTCTAACAAATTTTTGACTAGCAAATCATGTATTCCCGTATCTAACTCATCTATAATTACTGTTTGACCTTCACAGGCTGATATCAAATAAGGAATTAGTTCTAGTATATTTTGTGTACCTGTTGACTCTAAAGAAAAATCTACGTCCATTATTTTCCCATATATCATTTTTTTGCTATAGAGCTTGTATTTTATAAAATTATCTTCAAATGTTTTTTTGTAATAAACCTTTTTAATATCAGAATATAGTGATGTAAAAATTTCGTTAAGTAGATATTCGCAATTATTCAATTCATTTTCGCTTTTAACAGGAATTTTTCCGCTTTCTAAATCATTCATTAAATCATGCTGTGTTCCTATAATGCCAAATTCACTATGATTTCCACCTTTAATTTTTGTACACATCATTTTAAGATATAGTAATACATTATAAAGATTTTTAGATATTCTTTTCTTTAAATATCCATTCTTTTTATCTTCTATTTCATAAGATAAAATTGAAAGAAAGGAATGTTTACCCCAATACTTTTCTAGTAATTCAATAAATTCATTATAATAATTTTTATCAATAAAAATACTTGAATTTACTTTAATATTATCTGTATTTATATCAAAAAAGTAAGTTTGGTTTTTGTTAATAACATATTCTAGTTTTTCACAAACAACTTCTTCATCATTCATTTCAATATGATAAATTCCGTTTTTATTGTTATATGTGAAACCATATTCCATTACCATATTTTCTTTTGAATCGATTGTTTTACAATCATTAATTATCATTTTAATGTCTTTAAATCTTTCTTTTATTTTTTTCTCAAGAAGAAGTTCATATCCATTAAATTTACTATCATCATTTCTTTCTATTATTTTTTTTACCATTTCAATTGATGACATAGTTCGCATAGTTTCATTTAATGTATAAAATGAATTAGCAAAGTTTGATTTCCCTATACCATTTTCACCATAAATTAGAACAAGTTTTTTTGCCTTTGTTTTGGTTTTCATAAAATCAACACTTAAATTAACTAGTGATTTATAATTAGCTAGTTTTACATATCTTATCATATATATCATCTTGTATAATCTAATTATGGTTATTTTATATAACCTAAGATTATATCTCCTTTCTTTATAATTTTTAATTATAA
>CALVQM010000008.1 GCA_944358125.1 uncultured Bacilli bacterium | reverse complement strand
AAATTAATTTTTTGAACTATTTTGTTCGAATCATATAAAATTCATAAATATTTTTCGTAAAAAACCGAAACTCAAAAAGTGTGTTCTATACACTTCTTTTCTTTTGTGGTAAAATATTTTAAAGAGGTCGATTTAAATGTTGGAGAGTGTTGTCAAATATTTGATTAAAAATCATATTAGTATATCTACCATGGAATCTTGTACAGGAGGATTACTAGCTAGTCTTATTACAGATATAAGTGATGCTAGTACGATTTTAAAATTTAGTGCTGTTACTTATAGTACGGAATATAAAATTAAAATGGGTGTAAGTAAAGATGTCATTGATAAGTATACGGTTTATAGTAAAGAAACAGCGATTGAGATGGCACGAACTATTAGTAGATTTGCAGGTAGTGATTTAGGGGTTGGTATTACGGGAAGATTAGTAAGTAATTTAGCTGAAGATAAAGGTGCCTATTTATGTATATATGATGCTAGATGTGATAAAGTTTATACAACTTTTGTTTCTATTACTAAATCTACACGAAAAGAAAATAAATTAGAAGTTGTTAAATCTTTTATTGAACTCTTTAATTCGACAATAAAAAAATAAATTATATGATATAGTTATTTTGGTGAAGAAAATGAAAGTAAAAATATTTGATGAGTCTCATGAGAAAGATTTAGAAGCCCAAGTAAATAATTTTTTAAGTACTTTATCAGGTGATGTTATTGATATTAAGTTTAGTACAGCAATATCAATGTTTGGAGAGGATCAAATATATTGTTTTACAGCGATGATTATTTATACAAGTTAGGAAGTGAAGAAAATGAAGAAAAATTCATTTATTGAAGGAACAATTATTGCAACATTATGTATAGTGCTTGTTAAAATACTAGGAATGCTTTATGTTATTCCTTTTTATGCTATCGTTGGATCAACGGGAGCAGCTTTATATGCTTATGCTTATAATATATATGGTCTTTTTTTGGAGATAGCTACAGCTGGGGTTCCTAATGCTGTTAGTAAAATTATAAATGAGTATAATACGTTAGATAAACAGGAAGCTAAAATAAGAACATTTAAAATTGGTAAAAGAGTTCTTGGGATAATTGCGTTTATAGCTTTTATTATTCTTTTTGTTTTTGCCCCAGGAATTGCAGAATTGATTATTGGTGATATGACAGGTGGAAATACAATTGAAGATGTAACTTTTGTTATACGCTCAGTTTCTTTTGCTTTGTTAGTTTTTCCTTTTTTAAGTGTTACTAGAGGTTTTTTTCAAGGACATAAAATTATTGCTGTTTCTAGTATATCACAAGTAATTGAACAGATTGCTCGTGTTTTAGTTATTATTGTTGGAAGTTATATTGCACTTAAATGGTTACATCTTGATTTAACTACAGTGGTAGGTGTAGCAGTATTTGGAGCTTTTATAGGGGGACTTTGTGCTTTATTTTATGTTTATCGGAAATTAAGACAAAATAAAAAAGAGTTAGCGTTAGATCAAAAATTTGAGATTAAAGATAGTGTTAGTAATAAAGATATTATTAAAAAAATAATTAAGTATGCGATACCAGTAGTTATTGTAAGTATAGCTTTTACGATTTATAATAATGTTGATATGATATTAATACTTCGAACAATGGATTATTTAGGAATGGATGCTAGTGAAGTAGAGTTTATTGCGACTGGTATATCTACTTGGGCACCTAAAATTAGTATTGTTGTAACTAGTGTGGCATTAGGATTGTCTGCTAGTTTAATTCCTAATATGGTGCAATCTTTTACTTTGAAAAATTATGATGATGTTAATCATAAATTTAATAAATCATTACAAATTATTTTGTTTATTTCACTACCAATGTGTGTAGGGATTAGTTTGTTAGCTACTAGTATTTGGACTGTTTTTTATGGATATAATGGAGTAGGGGCTAATATTCTTTCGGTAGCTATATTTGCCCCATTATTTTCTAATTTATATACAGTTGCTAATAATACTCTTCAAAGTATGAATAAGTTTAAATGGGTTTATATTAGTTCTATTACGGGAATTGTTTTAAATGCTTTACTTGATGTTCCTTTTATGCTTTTATTTGATTTTATAGGTATTCCAGCTTATTTTGGAGCTACATTAGCAACAATTGTGGGTTTTACTTCGACATTAATTATTGCTATGTGGTATTTGAAAAAAGAATATCATTTTCAATATCAAGATACCAAAAGAACGCTTTGGAAAATTGTTTTACCACTTGCAACAATGATTGTGGTGGTAGTTCTTATGAAATTATTTGTACCAATTAATTATGATAGTCGTTTTGCTTGTATAATATATATTGCCGTTATTGCTAGTGTGGGAGCATTATCTTATTTTATTGTTTCTCATAAGATGGGACTTATGGACGAAATACTTGGTAAAAATTATTGGCAAAGGATTAAAACTAGATTTATGGGACGTAAAAAAAAGGCCTAAATTAGACCATATACATGTTAGTAGTAGTATCAATTTCTTCGGTAGGGTAAAGGGCAGTATTTTCTATTTTAGAAATTCTAGCATCAAGACGATTTATTTGCCTTTCGAGTTTTGATAAGCGTGATTCAATGTCACTTAAATCATAGTTGGGAGGTTGTATATTTGCATTCATGTTAGTGGGTGTGTTATAATTCATGTTAGGAATGGGTCCAGCATAAAAACTAGATTGGGCATTGGTGGCAAAAGGTGTCGTTCCCATATTCATATTGGGAGTTGGAATGTTAGTTTGGTTAAAATAGCTTGCTTCCTGAAAAAACGCATTACGATCTTTTTTCATACACATTATCCTTTCTGGTTTATTATATGTTATATTTAGAAAGTAGTGATATTATGCGACTTCGAAATTTAAAAGATAAAGATGTTTTATTAGACAATTGTGATTATTTAATTAGAAATCCTAAAGATTATAAGGGAAATTGGCATAGTTTATTTGGTAATAATCATGATATATGTTTAGAGATTGGTATGGGGAAAGGCGACTTTATTTATGAAATGGCTAGAATACATTCTGATGTTAATTTTGTAGGAATAGAAAAGTATAGTAATGTTTTAGCAAGAGCAATAAAGAAGTATCCAAAGGGATTAGCTAATCTTAAAATTATTAATTTAGATGCACTACAATTGCCAGAAGTTTTTGGAAAGGAAATTGATACAATTTATCTTAATTTTTCCGATCCATGGCCAAAGGTGCGTCATCAAGATAGAAGACTTACTAGTGAAGTATTTTTAAATGTCTATGATGCTTTATTTAAAAATAGAAAAAGAATAGTGATGAAAACAGATAATTTAGGGTTACTAGCTAGTTCTTTAGTTAGTTTAAGTAATCATGGTTATGTTTTTCGGAAAGTAGTTTTTGATTTACATAATAGTGATATTCCTAATGTTTGTACCGAGTATGAAAAGAAATTTAGTAGTCAAGGAATAAAGATTAATTATTTAGAAGCTTTAAAGAAATAGAGGATTTTTATGAATGATATGGGGGAATTAAAGGGATATTTAGGTATACGTTACTTAATGCAGTATGCTAAAAGTTTTGATGAAAATTCTTTTTTGATGGTTCAAGAATGTGCATCAGAAATTAGACTTTGGTGTTTGCTTACCTTACTTTGTAATAATATAGATGGTTTATGGGAAAGAGTACCGGATTTTTTATATGAAGAATTTTTTTTACAAAAAGATCAAGATGGGGATTATGGAAAAGAATATCATACAAATATAGATTTGACTTGCAAAGAACAGTTTAAAAGAATAAGGGATAAATTGTCACATATGATGTTTACCTATCATGAGTCGGTTATATATTTAGATGATGGTACTTATTTTGATTTAGCTTGGTTAGAAAAACTAGTTTTAACAGTACTATCTAGTACCAAAAATGATTTAGTTAAGGGAATGAGTGATATTTCAGTTATTTCAGTTATTCCTAAAAACGTAGTTCCTGATTTTAAGCAATTTTGGGATTTGGGGCTTATTCAATTTTATCGAATTGAAATATTAACGGGTAATAAAAATACTTTGGCTAATTATTTTCGTAATTCTCATCTTAAAGAAGAACATTATACTTTTAATTTAATTTGTGAATCGGTAAAAGATCAAATAGCTCATCTATCTATTCCTCTTAATATAACAAAAGATGAGTATATCCAAAGGTTAGAAAAAGCTTTTAGAGCTTTAGAAAAACAATTTGGTAATTATATTAAATTAGAATTAGTGCCTAATGGTCTTTTTGAAGAAATAAAAAATGTTCCATCTTTTGATAAGATGAGTTATGTGGGTAAATTGCAGTATTTTATTAATAAATTAAAACTTAAAGATACTTATTCTTATAATTCGATAATTACAAGAAGTATTTTAAATGTGCTTAATATGAAGAAGCCTAATATAGATCAAGTATTTATTTTAAAAGATGCCTTTGATTTTCTTCTTAAAGTATATGCTCATATATTATTTTCTTGTTTATATGTTAAAGAAGATAAAAATAAAGAGTTTAAGAGTTATTTACAAGAAAATTTTTCAATGGATATGCACTTTGTTCATGCGAAGAATGTGTATAAAGATTATTTAAGAGTGATTAAAAGATGTTATGATGAGGTAGTAGAATATCATGGTCCATTAGAGTATAAAAGACATCTAGCTTTACTTATAAAACAATATACCCAGTTATTAGATGATGCTTTAAATAATCGGGTAAGTACGCATATGTTTTGGAATATTCGAAATGCTATTGTTCATAATCAGGTTCAGTTTATTGATGGTAAGATAAGGCTTTATATTACAGGTAGAGAAATTCCTTTAAAGCATTTTAGCAAGAAAAAAAGTCTTTGGGAAATTAAAACATTTAAAAATAATCAAGTTATTTGGGAGCTTATTATGGATAAGAAAGTATTTTTAGAAATGCTAGATGAAATGTATAGTATGATTGATTTTGAATTAAGCAAGAAAAAATAAATGTATTGCTACATTTATTCATCTATTAAAACAGCATGAATAACTAGTCTTTTTGTTCCGTTATTGCTACAAGTTGATAGGGTAATTATTTTATCATCAGCATTTACGGGAACATTAAAGTTATAAATACTTCTTGTTGTAATCATATCAACAAAACTTAAAAAGTCATTATCATTTTCAAAGAATACTTTTAGATAATCATTGGTTTTAGGAATACGATAAATAGAGAATATTTTAAAGTTCATATTTTCATATAGAGTATTATAAGTAATGATTTGGTTATCTGGGTTGGTGTACCAACTAGAGTTAGCTGTTTTATATAGAGTTCCAAACATAACACCACTATAATACATGTTATGACCATAAATAATATTATTTTTATCTAAATTCATTGAATTATTGCGGTAATCTAGAAAAATCCAACCATTGGCACTGTTTTGTTTATTTATATTATGATCTAAATAATAGTCATTATCACTAGCTTGCACAACTGGATAATTAATATTGGTATTATTAACAATTAGTTCACCAACCACATCTTCATTGACAGTTAATAAAGAAGCTAAATTGGTATTGGTAATAAGTTTTAAATCTTCAATAGGAGTTTCACTTTCTTCAGCATCGGCACGATTTTCTTCATTTTTTTGTTCAATAATTTCAGTTGGGTCGGTTACTTTGATTACTTCGGCTAAATCATCTTGGATAGCGTTTACTTGTTTTAGAGCAATATAGTTAGATATTCCGATATATGTAATGATTAGTATTACGAGGCTTGATACAATTAGACCACATATTTTTAGTGTGTTTGTTAAAGCTTGTTTAAAAATGTTTTTGTCTAGATATTCTTGGGAATATTCTAAAGATAAATAAATTTTATATTTCTTTTTATAAGTTTTATTTTTACTTCTTAAATAATTAGCTGTTTTTTCATCAGTAATATTTTCATGAATTACGATTTTTAAGTTATGACGATTATACTTTATTAATATATTGATTAAATTTTCTAGTTCGTGAGTAATTAGTTTGTTAACGTGAATAACTTTTAAATATTTGTTGATTTTTAGAAAATCCTCAAAATCTTTTAGGTCTTCTAAAGATAGAGGAAGAGTGATGCGAATATTGGTTTTGTAATAAATACTTGAATAACGAAGTAAATTATTCTTTTCCATAAAATTGCTTAAGTAAAGAATTTCACAACGAGAGATGCAAGTGATGCCATTTTTGTCTAATAGTTCAATCATGAATGGTTGTAGATTATAACAATTAATGGTTTTGATATGACTTAATTCAATTAATTGTTCACAAATGGTATAGGTAAGTGATTCATCTTCTTTAATTTCTACTTCGGTAATGGAAGTGGCTTTTTTAAGTAAATTTAAAATGAGATTTGCTAATTCTATTTTACTAATAATGGCTTTATTTATATTATATTGAAGAGCTAGTTCTTTAAGGAAAGATGATAATATTTTAGTATTTTCAGAAATATATATATCACTAAATATTAGTTCATTGTTACTAATAATATTGGTATTTATAAGATCATTGCTAATAGAACTGTTATTAGTTTTATATGAGAAAATAATTGAGTTATTAGAAATGCTAATTAAGATTTTTTTCACACTATTCACCATATCTATCATATCATAAATTGACACTTTTTTAAATAATTTTAAAAAAGAACTTTATTTTTTACATTTTTATGATATAATTAGGACATAATAATAGTAAAGGAAGAGGTTATATATGAAAAAAATTATTGTGATATTGGGACTTGTTGCTAGTTTTATGTTTGTTATGCCTATGAGTGTTAAGGCAGCAGCGTTTGTGGATAACGATGGTGATGGTGTTTATGAGAATGATTCAGCAATTTCGGTTGGTCGTTATGGATCTGTTGCAGCAGGAGATATGACATGGACTTATTCTGATGAGGAAGCTGGAGAAAAAACTTGGACTATTTCTTTTGATGTAACAAGTGGATATAATTATGTTTATTTTACTTTAGTACCATCTTTTATTACCATTGATAGCGTTAGCGTATCAAGTGGATCTAATTATGTTTTAGCTAATCAAACTAGTTCATCTAATGGGACTGTTGTTTTCTTTGAATCAACATCTGGTGGCAAATTAGAATTAACAGTTGTTACTACTGATACAGCTGATGAGGGATGCTTATTAAATATTTCGCCACTTAATTTAGATTGTAGTGTAAGTATTCCAGGTTATTATTTTGATGATAATGGAAAATCAATAACAGAAGAAGAATACAATCAAGTATGCGGTAATACAACACCTGATAATCCACAAGATATTCCTAATTCACCTGATACTGGTAGTGTAGTACCTTATATAGCTATTGGTGGGGGATTAGTTGCAATAGCAGCAGTATATTTATTGAGTAGAAAATCTAATAAGGTGTTTAAAATATAGTGTAAGACTGCTTTTTAGCAGTTTTTTATTTGAAACAATTTTTATTTTGTGATATAGTTATATGGAAGAGGTGCTTTTATGCGTGAATTTAGTGAACAAGAATTAGTTAGAAGAGAAAAACTTAATAAGATTAGAGATTGGGGAATTGATCCATTTGGTCATAAATATGATGTTACAGATTATTCTTTAGATATAAAAGAAAAATATGCTGGGCTTAATCATGAGAAGTTCGAAGAAAAAAATATTATGGTTCGGGTTGCTGGAAGAATTATGTTTATTAGAAAGATGGGAAAAGCAAGTTTTTTCTCTTTAAAAGATAAACTAGGTAATATTCAGGTTTATATTTCTATTAATGATATTGGGGAAGAAGCGTATTCTTTATTTAAAAGTGCTGATATTGGCGATATAGTTGGTGTTTATGGAAAACTTATGCTTACAGGAACTGGAGAACTTACCATTAAATGCTTGGAATATACTCATTTAGTAAAAGCTCTTCGTCCACTTCCAGAAAAATATCATGGATTAAATGATATTGAAGAAAGATTTAGAAGAAGATATGTTGATTTAATTATGAATGATGATGCTAGAAGAGTTGCGTTTGCTAGACCTAAAATTATTCGTTCTATTCAACATTATTTAGATAATTTGGGATATGTAGAAGTAGAAACACCTATTTTAGGAACTATTTTAGGTGGAGCAGCAGCGAAACCTTTTATTACTCATCATAATGCTTTAAATATTGATATGTATTTGCGTATTGCGCTAGAGCTTAATTTGAAACGCTTACTTGTAGGTGGAATGGATGCGGTATATGAAATGGGTAGAACGTTTCGAAATGAAGGTATGGATAAAAAACATAATCCAGAATTTACGATGTTGGAACTTTATAAAGCTTTTTCTGATTTAGAAGGTATGATGGATATTTGTGAGGGAATTATTAGTAATTGTGCCATGGAACTTAATGGAACTTATGAGGTGGATTTTTTAGGTCATCATATTAGTTTGAAACCAGGTTTTAGACGAGTTCATATGGTAGATTTAATAAAAGAAGCTACAGGTATTGATTTCTTTCAAGTTAAAACTTTGGAAGAAGCAAAAGAGTTGGCAGTTCAAAATGATGTTTTAATAGAAGAACATTTTGGCTTTGGACATATTGTTAATGCTTTCTTTGAAAAGTTTGTGGAAGATACAATTATAGAGCCTACTTTTGTTTTTGGTCACCCTATTGAAATTAGTCCACTTGCTAAAAAAGATCCTAATGATCCAAGATTTACCCAAAGATTTGAACTTTTTATCGCTGGTAATGAGTTTGCTAATGCTTTTACAGAGTTAAATGATCCAATTGATCAATATGAAAGATTTGAAAATCAATTAAAAGAAAAAGAACTTGGTAATGATGAGGCTAATGATATGGATATAGATTTTGTAGAAGCTTTGGAATATGGTATGCCACCAGCTGGAGGACTAGGAATGGGTATTGACCGATTAGTTATGCTTTTAACTGGTTCAGAAACCATTCGGGAAGTTATTTTATTTCCTTTGATGAAGCCAAGAGATTAGAATGATAAATTGGATAAGTCCAAATTATCATTTTTTTATACATATAAACTTATTTTAAAATTTTACTAATTTTGGGAAAGATAGAAGGATTGGCTAGGGAAATATATATTTGGTTAGTGAATTTCTAGAATTTCACTAGTGAAATATAGGAAATTGCTGTTTTTGCTTTTCTTATTTCTTTTTTGTATAGTGATGCTGGAAAGGAGGAAGAAATGCACTATCAAACATTAATGCACGATTTATTATTTAAAGAAACTTTTGCTGATCCTCATAATAGACGTCAATTAGAATTTTTCTTGGAACAAATAGTCTTCTTTTTTATGTAGAAAAATTGGTCGTTTTAAAGATATAATGCTTTTTCACAAAAATTTCATAGAAAAATGGTAAGTTTTTCTTTTTTTTTAAATTATTTTGTATTATAATCATTGTTAGGAGGGAATTTAATGAAAAAAAAGGAAAAAGAAAATAAGTATGGTTTGTTAAAAGGTGTGTTAATATTAGTTGTGATAGCTTTTATTCTATCGTGGGTTATTCCAACAGGAGGTTATACTTCAACTGGTTTTAGTGAAGTTGGAATGACTAGATTAGGATTATATGATATTGCTTATACCGTATATTATGCATTATCTTTTGCTGTAGATAAGCTTGTCATATTGTTTGTGATTGGAGCTTTTTATGGAATTCTTACGAGGACACAAGGATATGAGAGAATTGTATCGGGTATTGCTCGTAAATTAAATAAAAAGTTTGCTGTAGTCTTATTTTCAGTTATTATAGCAGGGCTTACTAGTTTACTTACCCAAACATTTGCAGTATTAATTTTCGTTCCATTTATTATTTCTATATTAAATAGAATGAAACTTGATAAGATGACTATTTTGGCAACTACATTTGGTTCTGTATTAGTAGGTATTATGGGTGCTACTTATGGAACCGATGGAGTTTCTATGTTTAATTATTATTTGGGTTATACGATGGAAATTCCAAATGAGATGCCAGCTTTACTTGTTCGGGGAGGTATTTTATTAATTGGTTTAGTACTATTTAATTTCTTTACTTTAACACATATGAGTAAAGTTTCAGAAAAATCTGAAAGTGTTGATTTATTTGAAGTAGATGTACCCGAAGAAAGACAAAAGAAAACCAAAAGTGTTATTCCAATTATTATTATTGGTATTTTACTTTTCGCTTTAGTTATTTTAGGGTTTATGAGTTGGCAAGGTAACTTTGGTATTGAAGTGTTTAATGATTTCCATACTTTTGTTACAGAAAAGATTAAAATTGGTTCAGGAGATAATAGTTTCTTTATTTTTCAAGACTTACTTGGTACAGGAATATCAGCATTGGGTTCATGGAATAATATTACTATTAGTGCTATTTTAATTATTTTTGGACTTATTCTAGCTTTGTGTTATCGCTTTAAGTTAAATGAATTATTTGATGCAGTTAGAAGTGGTGTTAAGAAACTACTTATTCCATCATTATGTATAATTGGCGCATATATGTTAATGATTGTTGTATATCAATCTACATATGTAGCAACAATAGTTAATAGAATTCTTACTTTAACTGATAGTTTTAATATTGCGACTATGACATTATCAAGTCTTATTTTAAATATTTTCCATACTGATTTAGGATTTACTGGTTGGGTGATGGGATCATATTTACCTGTAGAATATGTTGATTATATTAATCCAGTATATACGATGTTTACTTCTTTATATGGTTTTGTTCAATTCTTTATTCCAACAAGTATGGTACTTGGAATTGGGCTTGTATCATTAAAAGTCAAGTATAGTGATTGGTTAAAATATATTTGGCGCTTCTTGCTTGGAATGTTTATTTGCTTGCTTGTTATATTTATTCTTATGTCTATTATTTAAAGAGTTTTTAAATATTGAAGAGTGATGAAAAAAATTTTATCACTCTTTTTAGTGTTAAAAATATTGATGTTGGTATTTGTAAACAATTGTATTTTAAAAAGCTAAATATGGAAAATTAAAATATTATTTTTAATATAAAGGAGCTTGACTGTAATTTTTAATAATTATATAATAATGTTATAAATATATGGGAATGTTTTTGCGAATTGAGGTTTTTGGGTTATGAAAAAAATAAATTATATAATTATATTTTTAGGATTATTTATGTTATGGACTTGTAATGTACATGCAGCTTGTGATGCTACAGAAGTTAATACTTTAAATCGTTTAGCAACAAATGTAAAAGCTAGCTATGAAATAATAATTAAAGAAGTTCCAAAAGAAGAAACAACCGATAATCCACCGGATAATATTACAAAAGAAGAGTATGAAAATTATGTTTTTAAATATAAGTATTTTCGTATATATATTAATAATATTGTAGAAGAATTATATGTGGTTGTTACTAATGAAAGTACTGATGAAGAATTTATTTTTACTTATGATGATACAGATAATGGTAGTGTTTATTTTGAAGAGTTAGTGGGAACAAAGTTGGTTAATTATACAATCGAAATATATGCTTCATCAGTTACTAATTGTCAAGATGAAGAAATATATAGTTTTAATTTAACTACTCCAATGCATAATGCGTTTAGTAGATCCATGCTTTGTGAGGGAATTGAAGAATTTTATATGTGTCATGAGTATTTATCAGTTCCCGTTGATTTTTCTACCTTTTTAGATGATGTTCAAAAGTACCGTGAAACACATTTAAATAGTGAAGAACCTTTAGAAGAACCAATAGAAGAAGAGTCTGAAGGATTTTTAGATTTTATTTTTTCACATTGGATAGTAGTACTAGTAATTAGTTTAATTGTAATTGGCAGTGGTGTTTTAATTACTTTTATTGTAATTAAAAAGCGAAGGAGTAGATTCATATGGGAAAGATGATCGTTAAAGTTGGATTACTTTTATTTGTTTTAAGTATTGGTTTTGTTAAAAATGTATATGCTGATTGTACAGGCGCAGTGCATGGTAGTGATGAATGTCGTGTTACTGCTAATAGGACGATTTGGGCTGCTGGAAATGCTGCTGATGGATATCCGTATCGAGATTTGTATGAAGCAACACCTACTACTAGATTAAATATAGATATTAATCCTAATGATTGGTATGATATTGGAGTAACTTTTAATGATATTGGAGTCAGTTGTTCACCTTATTGTAGTGAAACGGCATCTCCTATTAATGCTGATAGTGTTACGGCTTTATTTTGTATGGATCCTGCTGCTAATGGTGGGCAGGATCTTTATGCTCAGCGTTTTCTTGGAACAATTGATAGTGAATTTTATAAAACAATGGATTACGGTTTTCTTTATGTTTTAACTGGTGGTGGGAAAGGGCCTCTTATGCGAAGCAGTTTAGGTCCTTCTACAGCTGGAGATTCTTGGGCTAGGTTAAATGCTGTTAGAATGGTTTCTTATATGTTTAATGCTGGAGATAAAAATGTGTCTGGTTCTTTTGCTATGACATTGATGAATAAGTGGCTTAATGAAGATTCTACTTTATATGATGCTCTAAATGCTCATTTTAATAATAATTTAACACCTAAAAGTTATTATAATAGATATGCTAATGGTATACTTCTTTCCGGAGCGCCAGTAGATTTGATTAAAAGCTATTTTTATGGAGCTATGTCGGCTATGCTTGATTATGCTCAAAATATGACTTCTGATGCTAAAGTAGATACTAATGCTAAAACGCCTCAACCAGGAGAAGTTGTAAAGGTAGAAACTGCTGATGGAGTATTAGTGTCTAAAGATGTTGTGCATACAATAATAGTATCAGGTTTAGCAAATAACGGGGATAATGAATTTATTATTAATGATATAATGCTTGAAGAAGAAGTAGATGGTTTAGAATATTATATTAGTTCTATTCAAATTGGTGATAATATTATTGAAGGTGAAGCTGTTCAAGGAATATTGGGCCAAAATTTAATAGCAGAGGGAAGTGGCTATGATTTAGCAGAAGATACAACTATTTTAATTACTGTTCATTTTGAAGGATATGAGAGTAGTAATAATAAAGCTATTGAAGTTTTAAAATGCGGGCAAGTGCCAATTAAATATTTTATTAATGGTAGTTATCAGGCTGGAGCTCAAGGATTGTTTGGTGAGTATACAGGTGTTATTTGGTATAATGATAGAACAGCTGATAAGCAGCGCTATATTGGAGTTGAAGTTGGCGGTGGCGGCGAAGATGGTGATGATTGGTCAAGCCCTTATGAAACATATTTAATTGATGAATGTAGTTGTGATGATTTAATTGATGCTTGTATTGCTAGTGGTAATATTAATAGTGAAGAGTGTCAAGAATTATTTAAAGCTGATTGTGGTGAGTGTGTGGAGCTTGAAGTAGAATGTGAACTTGGTAATCAAGAAGCTTGTGAAGAGTATGGAGCGGTTTGTGATGTAGAATGTTTCACAACTGTAAGTAATTTTGATTGTTGTGATGCTAGTAATCAATTAGTTATTTCTACGGCTGATAATCATGAAGTGGATATTTTAGGGCCTGATGATGTTCGAGCTTGTTTCGTTAGTCAAATTGATGCACAAGTTGATAGAAATGGTTCTAGTGGAGCTATAGGTATTGAAGGTGCTAAAGATGATGTTGAAAATTCTTATTCATTATATGATATAAAAGATCAAAATAAGTATTGTCATGTATCATGTAAAGAAGATTATATGATGACAATGCCAACGGCAAAACTAGTTAATGCAGGTAGATACTTTACCTTTAAAGCTTCAGTTGAAGGGGAGAAAATTTGTTATACAAATACAATCAATAAAGGTGATACTGATACTGAAGGAAGCTATGTATATGATATAGCAAATGCCCAAGTAGCAATGATCAATGCTTATAATGAATTTAGAAAATGGGAAGAACTTGCTAAATCACCAATTGAAGAAATAGAGGGTACTTATGCTACAAATCCAAGTTGTTCATCAAATGGTTGTAGTGTATATACTAGTAGTGGAGATTATAAACCAACTATGGAAGTAGAAGGTACTGTTAGTGATTGGCAAACAGTTACTAATATTAATAAATCTACTGGTGAAGTAACAACTTCATCTGGTGCTCGTAATGTAGCTGATAGTTCAGTTCATCAACAATTAGTTGGACAAAATACTTATCATTGTTCAGGAACTTATGAAGATATTGAAGGAAATATTCAGCCATGTAGTAGTCGTGCAACTTATTATACTGGTTGGAAAGAAGTTAAATCAATTGCAGAATATAAGGCAGAAATTGAAGGAAAAAGAGAATCTGCTAGAAGTGCTTTAAAGGCTGCTAAAGAAGCTTATGAAGCGGTAATTGAAATGTTTCATAATTGTACCAATGATTCATGGAGCAGTGAAATGAATTATGATCCAGATGTATACTATGATTATGAAGAAAGTTATTTAAATGATTTAAGTTATAATAGGGGTTATATGGATGAGAGTTTGCTATCTTCTTCTGTTGATGCGAAGTGGTTCTGTATAGGAGATATTGGTGATAAAGAATATACTGTTTGTAATGGTAGACAACTTTCTAGTAGAGAAGCTACATTTGTTCAAAGATCGTATTGGGTATGTGAAGATGAAAAACGTTGTCATACCGAAGATAGATCTTATTATTATAATATTTCAGATGCAGATTATTTGAAAAAAACATCTAATACAGAAGCGTCTTATGTTCCATCTACTTTGTTTTATAATTTGTATCCAAGTGGCAATATTGGTAAATATCATGAAAATGAAGGGGATACATTACCGGCTAATGCTGTTGCTCTTGATAATAAACTTCCAGTAAGTTTAAGTACAGAGCGAGGAATTTATAAATATACTGTTAATATGGGTGGACTTGGTGAATACTATGAGTATGATCAAGCAAGAAATCTTGGACGTTTAATCGATGGTAGTGAAACTTCGGAATTTAATGGTGATAAAATTCATAATGATCATAGTCCAGTTATAAACAAACAAGATTATACGGATTATGTTAATGAATTAAATTATGTTGAATATGCATGTTCTTACTTGGTTAATATGGGAATTACCGATGCTGATACTATTATATGTGATTTTGATACATTATGTACTGGTGATGATTGTATAGCCGATTGTATTGGGCCAAACTGTGATAGTGTGTGTCATGGTGAAGGCTGTATAGCTGATTGTATTGGTGCAGGATGTATATATGATGTAGATGCTGGTTCTAGTATGATTGAAAGAGTTGTATCATTAAATAACCTATTCCCAAATGGAACAGATTCTTATAACTGGAATAGAGAAAAAAATGAGAAAGCTGCAACAACAATTGATGAAATACAAGAAGCAGGAAATAGTGTATATGATGGTGATCCAATATTGAGTGTAACTATAACACCGAACGCTAGTAGTGCTATTAAAAAATATAATGACAACGCTGAAAGTAATGGTGGATATTCTAATAATACACTTAATTGTTATAATATGGGTAGTTATGAAAAAATAGCATGTTATAGTACATTTATTAATGATATACTTAATGGAATATACGGAGAAGTAGTAAATGATAGGAGTTTAATATTAGGAAATAACTATCGTACAGTAGGAGATAATAATACACAGTACTTTACTTTATGGAATGGAAAAATATCAGAAACTGATATGCTTGGTCCATCATGGAAATAACTAGCAAGAGTCGATAAATACAAGACTTTTGCTTTTTGAAGTTGTTGTTTGTTTGTATTGAAAAAATTGATAAAGCATGTTATAATTTAGATTATGAGGTTGGTGTATACTATGAAGAAAATAAGAGTACTTATTTTTACCCTGATGTTGTTTATGATTGGGGGAAAATATGTGTATGCAGCGTGTGATGCTACAGAGACAAATACTTTAAATAGTTTGGCAGCAAATGTGGGAAAAAGCTATGAGGTTATAGAACGTGAAGTTTCTAGTGAAGAGGCAAATGCTACTCCGCCTGATGGTCTTACAATAGAAGAATATGAAAACTATGTTTTTGTTCGAAAGTTTTTTCGAATCTATATTACTAATATAACAGAAGAATTATATGTGGTAGTTACTAATGAAAATACTGGTGAGGAAAAAACTTTTAATTATGCTGATACTGATAATGGTAGTGTATATTTTGACGAAAGAGTAGGTACAGAAATAGTTAATTATACGATTGATATATATAGTTCTGATGTAACTAATTGTAGAGATCAGAGACTTTATACTCAATATTTAACTACACCAATGTATAATTTGAATAGTGAAAGTGGCTTATGTGAGGGTATTGAAGATTATTACTTGTGTCATGAATATTTGTCAGTTGATGTTGATTTTACCAATTTTATGGAGAAAGCTGAAGAATATCGGGCTAGTCATACTGATGGTGAAGTTGAAGAAGATGTTCCTGTAGAAGAAAGTGAAAGTGGTTTTTTGGCTTTTGTACAAGATCACTGGTTAATAGTTTTAGGAATAAGTGCTGCGGTATTAGCAGCAGGGGGATTGATTACTTTTGTGGTAATTAAAAAACGGAGGAGTAGGATAGTATGAAAAAAATATTAAAAAATGCTAGCTTATTATTAATTACCTTGGTATTTAGTTTTGGTTTTATTAAAAGCGTTTATGCAGATTGTAGTGGAGCAACTGGTGGTAGTGATGAATGTAGAGAAACAGCTAATAGAACTATTTGGGTAGCTGGTAACGCTTATGGAGGATATGATTATCGTCCTTTAAAACAAGCTACCGCAACTAATAGAGTGAATGTACAAGCTTCTAGTTCTTATTGGGGCGGCGGTCTTTATGATGAGATTGGTGTTGCCATTTGGGCTCCAGATGGAAGAAGATATCAGAGAGGTTTTGCGGTATCTAAAGATAGTTATTCTATATATTATTGTTTAGACTCACAATTAGAAGGTGGACATACTTTATATGCTGAAAGATTTTTGGGGACAATTAAAGGTAGTAAAAAATATCAAGCTTTAGATTATGCTTTCTTAAGTGTTTTAACTGCTAATGGAGGACCTATGACTTCTGTTAGTGCGTCTAATGCTGCTGAATATTGGGCTAGACTTACAGCTTTGAGAATGCTTGGATTTACTTTTGGTGTTAATAATAGTTCTAATGTAAAATATATGGAAGAATTATATGCTGGATATACAACACTTGGAAATTGGCTTAAAGCAGATTCTTCTGTGTATGATGCTTTAAATTTTGCTTTAGGTGGAAGTTTAACTCCTAAGAGTAAATTTAATAATAATGGCTTTAGTTTTTCTGGTGCTCCTGTGGAGCAAGCTAAAAGTTATTATTATGCTGCTTTAAGCGCTGCTTTAGAATATGTTAATAATTCAACTGATGAAGCTAAAGTAGATACTACTTCAGTTTTACCAGTTCCAGGGGAGATTATTACAACAGAAAACCCGGAGGGTGTATTAGTTCAAAAAGATGTTGTTCATACAATAAAAGTTTCTGGAATGCCTAATGATGGGGAGAATGAATTTATTATTAACGGAATTACGTTGGAAGAACCTGTTGATGGATTAACTTATTATATTAAGTCTATTCAAATAGGTGAAACAGTTATAGAAGATCAAGAAACAATTAAAAGTATGTTAGGACAAAATTTACTAGCTGAAGGATCAGGTTACGATTTTAAAAATGAAACAACCATTTTAATTACTGTTCATTTTGAAGGATATGAGAGTAGTGATGATCCAAGTATTACAGTACTTAAATGTGGACAAGCACCTATTAAGTATCATATTGAGGGTAGTTATAAAACAAAAGGTACCGGATTGTTTAGTGAATATACAGCTACCGTATGGTATTCTGGTGAAATTGAATCGCAGAAGTTCCTTGGAATAGAAAAAGGTGGAGGAGCTACTGATGGTGATAATTGGACAAGTCCATATGAAACATATTTAATAGATGCATGTAATTGTGATGATTTAATTGAGGCATGTATTGCTAGTGGAAGTATGGAAAGTGATGAATGTCAAGAATTACTTGAAGCTGATTGTGGAGAGTGTGCAGAACTTGAAGTAGAATGTGCATTTGGTGATCAAGAAGCTTGTGAAGAATATGGAGCAGTGTGTGAAGTAGAATGTCCAACAACAGTAAGTAATTTTGACTGTTGTGATGCTGAAAATAATTTAATTGTTTCAACAGCTGATGATCATGAAGTAGATATTTTAGGGCCTGAAGATGTTCGTGCATGTTTTGTTAGTCAAATTGATGCACAAGTAGAACAAAATGGTTCGAAAGGTGCCATAGGTATTGCCGGAGCTGTAGATGATGTGGATAATTCTTATTCACTGTATGATATAAAAGATCAAAATAAGTATTGTCACGTATCATGTAAAGAAGATTATATGATGACAATGCCAACAGCAAAATTAGTTAATGCAGGAAGATACTTTACTTTTAAAGCATCTGTAAAAGGAGAAAAGATTTGTTATACAAATACAATCAATAAAGGTGATACTGATACCGAAGGAAGTTATGTATATGATATAGCAAATGCTCAAGTAGCCATGATTAATGCATATAATGAATTTAGAAAATGGGAAGAACTTGCTAAAGCACCTATTGAAGAAATAGATGGTACATATGCTACAAATCCAAGTTGTTCGTCAAACGGATGTAGTGTAGTAACTAGTACTGGAGAATATAAACCTACTATGGAAGTGGAAGGTACAGTAAGTGATTGGCAAACAGTTACTAATATTAATAAATCTACTGGAGAGGTAACTACTTCGTCTGGAGCAAATAATGTAGCTGATAGTTCAGTTCATCAAGAATTAGTCGGACAAAATACTTATAATTGTTCAGGAAGCTATAGAGATAGTGAAGGAAATACTCATCCATGTAATAGTAGCGCAACTTATTATACTGGTTTTGAAGAAGTTAAATCAGTTGCTGAATATAAAGCAGAACTTGAAGGAAAAAGAGAAGCTGCTAGAGGAGCTTTAAAGGCTGCAAAAGAAGCATATGAGGCAATTATTGAAATGTTCCATGATTGTACCAATGATTCATGGAGTAGTGAAATGAACTATGATCCAGATGTATATTATGATTATGAAGAAAGTTATTTAACAGATATGTATAATGACCGTGGTGAAATGGATCGGACAATCAATTCAGAATCTACGGATGAACAGTGGTTCTGTATTGGTGATATTGGGGACGAAAATTATGAAGTATGTAATGGACAACAATTAAGTAGTAGAGATGCAACTTTTGTTCAAAGATCTTATTGGGTATGTGAAGATGAAAAACGTTGTCATACAGAAGATAGATCATACTATTACAATATTTCAGATGCTGATTACTTAAAGAAAACATCGAAAAATGAAGTTTCTTATGTTCCATCTACTTTATTCTACAATGTATATCCAAGTGGAGAGATTGTAGATCGAGATGAAGGTGAAAGTAGGGAAGATACAGTAGCTCTTGAAAATAAGTTACCAGTAAGTTTAAGTACAGAGCGAGGTATATATAAATATACCGTTAATATGGGTAATCTTGGTGAATATTATGATCAACCACAAGATGGTAATTTAGGTAGATTAATTGATGGTGAAGATTCTGGTAATAATCCAGTTATAAATAAGAAAGATTATACTGATTATGTTAATGAAGAAGGGTATGTTGAATATGCATGTTCTTACTTGGTTAATATGGGAATTACAGAAGAAGATACCATTATATGTGACTTTGATACATTATGTACTGGTGATGATTGTATAGCTGATTGTATTGGGCCAAATTGTGATTATGAATGTGATGGTGAAGATTGTATAGCTGATTGTATTGGAGCAGGTTGTATATATGATGTAGATGCTGGTTCTAGTATGATTGAAAGAGTTGTATCATTAAATAACTTATTCCCAAATGGAACAGATTCTTATAACTGGAATAGAGAAGAAAATGAGAAAGCTGCAACAACAATCGATGAAATACAAGAAGCAGGAAATAGTGTGTATGATGGTGATCCAATATTGAGTGTAACCATAACTCCTGATGCTAATAGAGCTATTAAGGCTTATAATGATGAATATGAAGGCAGTGATGGTGGATATTCTAATAGTACCCTTGATTGTTATGATCTTGGAGGTTATCAAGAAATAGCATGTTATAGTACATTTATTAATGATATACTTAATGGAACATACGGAGAAGTCGTAAATGATAGGAGTTTAATATTAGGAAATAACTATCGTACAGTAGGAGATAATAATACACAGTACTTTACTTTATGGAATGGAAAAATATCAGAAACTGATATGCTTGGTCCATCATGGAAGTAAGAAAGGGGAGTAATTAGATTATGCAAAGTTCATATTGGGGTTATTGGTTAATAGTAATGGGTGTGGCAATCGTTGGATTAATGATTTCTGTACAAGGTATTACAACCAATACAACGCAAGATAGTTATGCCATAAGAGAGCTAACGGATGCAGCAATGCTTGAAGCTGTAGATTATGCTTACTATCGTGATTATAATGAAATTAAGATTGATAAAGAAAAGTTTATGGAAGTTTTCTTAAGAATGACGGCAGAAGTAATGGGAGCTTTTGATACATATGAAGTAAACTTTTATGCTATCTATGAAGCTCCTCCTAAAGTAAGTGTTGAAATAAAATCTAATAGTGGTAGTAATTTTACAACAGGAACTTATGATACGATTAGCAGAATAGATGCAGTTATTCAAATCCATGCTGAAGAAATGTAAGAGGAGGATAAAATGGGAAATATAGTAACAACGATAAAAAGATTTTTGTCTAATAAAAATACAATTACTATACTAGGAGTGCTACTGGGAATTGTTGTTCTTTATATTGGATATAATTACCGTGTTGATCAAGCAATTGACACGGTAATGGTTCCGTATGCACAAAAAACAATAACAGCAACTTCAGAAATTACACAAGACCTTATTAGTACAACAGAAGTTTTAAGATCTTTTGTTTCTTCTAATAGTAATTTGATTACAGAAACAGGTGCTCTTATTAATGCAACAGATCCTAAATGTATTACTTATGGAACTAGTGTTCCTCAAGGGGCATTCTTCTATAATGAACAAGTTATTTCTTGTAGTGCGTCACCTAATGATCCACTACAAAATATGCCAGATGGTTATACAGCTTTTTCATTAGCTGTTAATATTCATACAACTTATGGTAATTCTATGTATCCTGGTGATTTTATTGATTTATACGTTAAGATGACTAGCCGTGATAATAAAATTATTTTTGGTAAATTTATTGAAAAAATTGAAATATTAGATGTTCGTGATAATCAAGGTGTTAGTGTATTCTTAACTAGTGAGGCTAAAACACCAGCAGAACTTTTATTTGCGGTTCCAGAAGATTTGTTCTTACTTTTAAGCAAAGCTACATATGTTAGTGGAGTAGATATTATTCCTGTACCAAGAAATGCTTCTTATACAACAAATCCTGGAGAAACAGCCGTAACTAGTGAATATTTAAGAAATGAAATTGAGTTCTATACTCAAGATATCCCTGATGAAGTGGTTGGTATTGGTGGTATTAATACTAATACAAATACTAATAATGATACTAACACTAATAACAATAATAGTAATAATACAAATACTGATAATGATAATACAACGACAACGGAATAATAAAAGAATAAATAAAAAGGAGGTGCTTATATGAATGATGCTATATTTTCACAGATAGACTTTGGACCTTTAAAGGAATTTTTGGATATAGATGATATTACCGATATTTCTTATACAAATGGGGGACAATTGTGGTTAAAGAGTTTATCTAAAGGTGTGTACCGGGTTGAAAGACCAGAGATAAACAATGCTTTAATTGAAAAATTAGCTTTCCAGTGTTCTAACGTAATGGGAAAAACATTCAATATGGCACATCCTTTTTTAGATGCTGAATCAACCGAGTTACGTCTTAATTTTATTCATGATTCTATTGCCACAAATGGTATAGCTTTAGTTATTCGTAAAACGCCAGCAAAAATTCGTTTGAATCGGGAAAAACTTTTGAATGAAGAGTATGTTAGTGCCGATTTGCTTGATTTTCTGTTAAATTGTGTTCAAGGGCATGCAAATATTATTGTTAGTGGAGAAACTGGTAGTGGTAAAACAGAGCTAGTTAAATATTTAGCAAGTACAACTAAAGAAAATGAGAAAATTATTACGATTGAAGATACTTTAGAGTTACACTTGGATAGAATATTTCCTCATCGAGATATAGTGGCGATGAAAACGAATAATATTGCTAGTTATTCAGATGTTTTGGTAACCTGTATGAGACAGAATCCAATATGGATCTTATTGTCCGAGGTACGTAGTGCGGAAGCTGTTATGGCGGTTCGTAACTCTATATCATCAGGACACCATATTATTTCAACAATTCACTCGGATAAAGCTTCATTAATTCCTATGCGTATGTATAGTTTGATTGAATCAAATATTGATGTTGAACAATTTGTGGCAACAATTCATAGATATGTTCAAATAGGCATTTATGTTAAAGGTTATATGAGTGCTAAATTAGGAAGATTTCAAAGAGAGATTATGGAAATATGTGAGTTTTATGTTGATGATGATAATAAACCACAAGTTAATACAATCTATCAAAAAACTTTAGATGGTAGATTTACACTTAATAATCCGACAAAACATTTAAGAGATTATTTATCTATTCAAGGGGTTATTTTAGAAGAAGATTTATTTCATTTGAATAATAAGCAAAATGATGCTATAGAAACTTTATAAAAAGGAGGAGAATCATGGAATTTGTAATTTTATTTCTTATTGCAATGTTTATCATTATATATCGAAAAAATGATGGTTCAGAAACCTTTTATAAGTTTTTAAAATCACAGTTTAATGTTGTTTATGAGAAATATGCTCCATATAGTTATCGAACTATTAGTGCGAAAATGAAAGAATTAAAACAAGAATACACGATTAAGGATTATATTCTGCAAATAGTTGTTATTGGAGGTATTGCGGCGGCTATAGCGTATCTTTACTTCTATAGTTTAATAGTGCTTATTATTTATACCTCTATTGCTATAGCTTTTATTCCTTATTTGGCTTTTCTGCGTAGTAAGAAAGCTTATAGTGAATATATATTTGAACAAATACAAATATACACTACCAATGTTATTATGGAATTTAATACAACACAAAGTTTTGTTAAGTCACTAGAAGGAGTAAGAGATTCCGGAATTTTGGAAGATCCTGTTTTGGAAGATGTTAAAACAATGATTAATATGTCTTATCAAAATGGTACGATTGATGAATCTATTGAATACTTTAATCAAAAATATCCGTATTATATGGTTAAAAATATGCATCAACTTTTCTTACAAATTACCAAAGAAGGTGCTAAAGATTCGGGAGAATCTCTAGAAAATATGAGTATGGATATAGATGCTTTAGTTGAAGGTGTTTATAGAGATCAAATGGATCGTAAACAGTTTCATACCAAATTTATAACATTCGCCATGGTTTTATTTTTATTAGTTTTAGTTATGCAAGTATTGCTTGGTAAAGAAAGTTATTTACAACTTTTAGATCTGTGGTATGTTCATATTGTACTACATGGAATTATTATTATTAATTGTTATTTCTTATTAACTGGAGAAAAATATTATAATGATAATGTGGGGGTAGAGTGATATGCAGATAGAAATAGCTATTTTGGCCGTAATTATATTCTTTATTTTATCATACAGTGGTAAAATTAGTATTAATAAATTAGTTGCGGATAATGAAATGTATTTGAGAAGATTAAAGGAAAGTGATTATGACTTTTATGTAAGAGCTAAATATGGAGATTCTGTTAATCCGGATTTACTCTTTAATAAAAGAATAAGAAATGCTTTAATTGTTATGGTTTTGGTTTTCTGTTTATTACTTGCTAATATGTCTTATGTTTATGCACTTGTTTGTGTAGTTGTGGGATTTGCTTTCTTTAAATTAGATTATATTAATTTAAGAAATTATTATAAGAAACATTTGCATGAAATAGATACAATGCTTCCTTATTATTTAAAGGGATTAGAAATATTAATTCAGCATTATACTGTACCAGTAGCTATAGGTAAATCATTAGATGATGCACCGGAAATCTTTAAAGATGGATTACAAGAGTTAATTAGTGCTATAAATGCTGGTGATGATACAATTGAACCTTATATGGAATTTGCAAGAAAATATCCAGTTAGAGATTCTATGAGAATGATGAGATTACTTTATCGTTTAAGTTTAGGTAGACAAGAGAGAAAACAAGAACAATTACTGGCGTTTTCTAGGACTATTTCTAACTTACAACAAAAAGCTAGAGAAACAAAATATAAGAACCGTTTGGATAAGATGGAAGGTAAAACTATGAGTATGCTTATTACAACGGGTCTTGGTGTTATGGTTCTTTTGATATTTGCCGTAATACTACTTATGGGAATTTAGACAAAATTTGACAGAAAAATGTCTAAAAACTTGACAAGTTTTATAACTTAAGATACAATTAGTATATAGATTAGAAAGAGAGGGAATGTGTATGTTAATAATGGCTAGACCTGCACTTTGTTCTGATTTGTGGGAGATTTGGCAGATCATTGGATGGGTTTTATGGATATTTAAAATAGCTATTCCAATTATCATTATTGTGTTTGGTATGATAGATTTAGGTAAAGCTGTTGTAGCAAGTAAAGATGATGAGATTAAAAAATCAGTCAAATCTTTAGTTATGAGAGCAATAGCTGGTATTATTATCTTCTTCGTACCTACCATTATTGGAGTGATTTTTGGTATCGTTGGTGATTTTTCTGAGGTAGAACCTGAGTATGATATATGTCGAGCTTGTATTACAGATCCAGGATCTTGTGAGTCACAAGCTGAAAAAGGCTGTGGAGAATTAGGTGGATCTTGGAATGCTGGTAAATGTACTATAAACTAATTAATCTACAGAAAGTAAAATATAGAGTGATAAGCTGTTATCATTCTTTTTTTTTGTCGTAAATAACAATATTTGCGCCTATTCTAACAATAATGAGTTTTAAATATTTACTTTTATTTTAAATTGTGTTATAAGTTGTTTAGGAGTGTAGGACTAGAAAGGAAGTCCTATGAATGAACAACAATATTATGAAGAAATAGAATATTTAATTAAGAAAAACGAAATAAGTAAAAGAGTAAGAAAATTAGAAGAAAACTATAGTTTAGTAGAAACGTATTGGAATATCGGAAAAATTATTGTAGAAGCGCAAGGTGGAAGTAAAAGAGCAAAGTATGGTAATGAATTAATTAAGAAATGGTCTATAGAATTAACTAATAAGTATGGCAAAGGGTATGATTATACTAACTTATCTAGATTTAGGAAATTTTATTTGTACTTTCCAATACTTGGCGCAGTGCGCCAACTTTCATGGACTCATATTAGAAAATTATTACCCATTAAGGATGAAAATATAAGAAATTATTATTTTAATTTGTGTGTTCAAAAT
>CALVQM010000007.1 GCA_944358125.1 uncultured Bacilli bacterium | reverse complement strand
TATTACACAACAATTAAAAATTGAGCAAACTCAGTATGTACCTGGCTTTGCTCAATTTTGCTGTCAAAGAAAAGATATTTTATATAAATTAACAAGGTCTTTTCCTGACTCTTTTATATCCCTCTTCTAACTTTTCATTAAATTTTGGTGGTATTTTTAGTTTAGCTTGTTCAATTAAAGACTCATCAATACCATATAAAGCTTCAGCCATTGAACCTACTATGCAGGCATTTGTATCTGTATCACCGCCAAAAAATATTATTTTTTTAATAGCTTCTTCAAAGCAAGAAGAAGTAAATAAAACATATAAAATGATTAATGCTACTAAAGTTGCATTATTTATGGTTCCCATAGAATTATGGGATGGTGTTGTTGCTTTATACTCTTCTTCCCTAATTTGTTTTTCATCATCAAATAAATATCCAATACTAGAAATACGCATCATGGCTCCATTACCATTGCTAGAGCCTTGATAATTTTCATTTACCCATTTAATAAAATTTGGTAAAAAAGAACTTTTAAAATAGGGAGTAAAATTGGGCTTATAATTTATAAATTCTAAAGCATATTTTTTTAGATATTCTTCATAATTACCATTATTTAATATAGCATCTAATATAGCTATGGTTAAAATAGTATCATCACTATAAAAAGCATTATTAGGGATAATACTGTTTATTTTTATATTGTGTATTTTTTAATTTGACTAAATTCATAAATAGAACCTGCTAAATCTCCTATAATTGCTCCCCACATATATTATCACCTTTATATGAATTATATCATCTTTTTTATGAACTAACTACTTGAAATGGGTCATCTACAGTACCAGCACTGGTTATAAATATATCACTACGAAATTTATAACTTGATAGCCCTAAATACCTTAATAAATAGATATTTTTCTATTTTCAATTCAAATGTAAAAAAGTGTCAGAATTTTCTTTCTGCACTTTCTTACTTTTTAAATATATTATTTCATAATAAATAAGTGCTATTTGCTATGGTGGCATCGCTTGTTTCGACCTTATACATTATAATAATACTACTGATTTTAGTACTTCTAAAATTATACTAGAAAAAAGACGTTAGCCACTAAGCAGATTACACTTATATATTTAATATAACATATTTTGAATACATTAACAATAAGAAATTTTAGCAAATGTAAAACAAATAACCTCCTAATTTTAGAAGGTTATTTATTAATATTGTTTTAGTTTTAAATACAAGATTTAAAACATCAATATTATTTATTTAGGAATTATCCAATGGTTAATCTTGTATCCTAATGCTTTTTTAATTAGTCGTAACCAATTATTAAGTGTAAAAGGATATTGGGCGCACACCAGGTTCGGTCCAATCCACGTTGTTGTTGTTGAGGTTGCCATTCGAATTCACATTGAACACGTTAGCCCTGCTGTTATAGTTATACGGAGACATAAGAGCACTCCTTTTCTAGATTAACCACATTTATTATACTACAAGTCTTTAAGTTAGGATATATTTTTATTATTCTTTAATTTGTTCCCATGGTAAATTAGCTTTTCCAAAATGAGAATACATTGTTGTATCAGCATAATTTACATGTTTTAAATCTAGTTCTTTAATAACATTCGTTGTTTTAAAATCAAAGTTATCATTTACAAATTGATATATTTCTTCTATTGGTACTAGATTGCTATTAAATGTTTCTATATCTATTTGTAATGGTTCTATAATCCCTATAGCATAACTTACACTAACTAGTACTTCTGTAGCTAATTTTTTATGAATAATATTTTTGGCTACATATCTTGCGTAATAAGCAGCACTACGATCTACTTTCGTATAGTCTTTGCCACTAAAGGCTCCTCCCCCATGACGGGCTAGACCTCCATAAGTATCGACCATGATTTTTCTTCCCGTTAAACCAGTATCACCTGCTGGTCCACAAATAACAAAATTGCCAGTAGGATTAATAAATATTTGTGTTTCTTCGTCTATTAAATTTTCAGGAATTACTTTGTTTATTACTTCTTCAATAATTTCTTTTCTTAATATTTCCTTATTCTTCGTTTCTTCATGAGATATTGATATTACTAAGGCTTTTAGATGAATATTACTATCAATATATTCTAAAGTTACTTGAGTTTTGCCATCTGGTCTTAAATCCTTAATAATATTATTTTCTCTTACTTCATCTAGCCTTTTAGCTAGATTATTTGCTAAATTACAAGCTAGAGGCATATAATTATCAGATTCGGCTGTTGCATAACCATACATCATTCCTTGATCTCCTGCTCCAGAGGCATCTACACCTAAAGCTATATCACTAGACTGTTTGTTTAGCATTACTTTAATAGGAACATTATAGCCATTAAATCCTAATTCATCTTTGTTATAGCCAATATCAAGTATAGTCTTTCTAGCAATATTTTCAATGTCTACTTCGGCTTTACTAGTAATTTCGCCCATAATTAAGACTAAATCTTTATTGATACATACTTCACAAGCTACCCGAGATGAGGGATCTTTTTGTAAGTAAGCATCAAGGATATGATCAGCTATTTGATCACATACTTTATCTGGGTGTCCTTTCGTTACGGATTCTACTGTTATTAGTTTTTTCATAAAATTCCTCCTTCTAAACCTTAAAAAGAAAAACACTTAAGAATTCTTAAGTGCAAAGAACTCCTTATTTTTCGGTAAACCGTAGGATTTAGCACCTAACTTGATAGGTTGCTGGACTTCATTGGGCCTATTCCCTCTGTCGCTCTTAATAAGGTTTTTTAAATTAATAACAATCATACTATATCATATTCTAATATTTTTGTAAATAATTAAAATTTAATAAATTCTTCAATATAATTTTTTAATTCATCAATTGGTAGAGTAATTTGTTCCATGGTATCTCTATTTCTTACAGTTACAGTATTATTATTGATAGTTTCATCATCAACTGTAAGACAAAGTGGTGTACCAATAGCATCACTTCTTCTATATCTTTTACCAATTGATGAAGTTGTATCTATACTACACATAAAATATCTAGCTAAATTGCCATATAAATCCATAGCTTTATCTCCATGTACTTTTTTAATTAAAGGCAATATTGTTACTTTAATAGGAGCTAGAGCAGGATGAATTTTTAAAACTTCTCTAATCTCGCCATTATCAAGAGTTTCTTTAGTGTAGGCATCTGCTAAAATGGCATATAATAATCTATCTAATCCAACACTTGGTTCAATAACATATGGTAAATATTTTTCGTTAGTTTCGGGATCTAAATATCGTAAATCGGTTTTAGAGTGTTCCATATGAACACCTAAATCATAATCAGTTCGATCAGCGATACCCCACAGTTCTCCCCAACCCATTGGGAATAAATATTCTATATCCGTTGTAGCTTTGCTATAGAAAGATAGTTCTTCTTTAGTATGATCGCGATATCTTAAATGTTCTTTATCAATTCCAAGCGTTTTTAAAAAATCAAAACAGAAAACTCGCCAATAGCCAAACCACTCTAAATCATCACCTGGTTTACAGAAAAACTCTAATTCCATTTGTTCGAATTCTCTAGTTCGAAAAATAAAGTTACCGGGAGTTATTTCATTACGAAAACTTTTACCGGTTTGGCATATACCAAATGGTAATTTAGTTCGCATACTTCGACAGACATTTAGAAAATTAACAAATATTCCTTGAGCTGTTTCACCTCTTAAATATACTTTAGATTTCGTATCTTCTGTTACTCCTTGATGAGTTTCAAATAATAAATTGAACTTACGAATAGAAGTAAAATCTTTTTTACCACATTTAGGACACTTAATTTCATGGGTAATTAAATAGTTTTCTAATTCTTCATTACTCCAGCCATCACCAGTTTCTTTACCTTTTGTATAATCTTCAATAAGTTTGTCGGCACGAAATCTTGATTTACATGACTTACAATCTATTAAAGGATCATTAAAGTTAGTTACATGACCACTAGCTACCCATACTTCTGGGTTCATAAGAATAGCACTATCAAGACCATAATTATAGGGATTTTCTTGGACAAATTTTTTCCACCAAGCTCTTCTTATATTTTCTTTTAATTCTCTACCTAATGGTCCATAATCCCAAGTATTAGCTAAACCACCATATATTTCACTACCTTGAAAAATAAAACCATATTGCTTACAGTAATTTACAATTTCATCTTGTGTAACTTTTTTCATTATTATCTACCCTTTCTCTCATTATTTTTTCTTATTTGTAATTCCAATAAAGCATTAGCTAAAGCATTTAATTCATCTTTTGTTAAAGTATCTTTATAATCATGATAATAAATAGCCAATTCCCCACAATTCAAACTATCAATAATCATTTCTTTTTCTATTTGAAGGTTTTTAATTTCTTCCATAAAAGATTCAATATTCTCATAATTCCTTTTTAAACACTCAATATTAAGTCTACTAATATCTTTTTGAATAACAACCAATCTCATTAAATAATTCCTATAAATTTCTTTTTCCATAACTTCCTACCTTCTATAAAAATAAAAACTCTAAAAGAAACATAGGGACGAGTATTACCCGCGGTTCCACCCTATTTATTTCTTCTAGGAAATCTTCTTTTTTCTATATAGCTCCGGAGTTGCCAATTCCATCAACACTTATATAACAAAATTATATACTATATTTTATGATTTAGCAAGAAAATTTATCTTGATGTGTTAATCCTTTTTTAAAATGTCACCATATCATTAGTTAAAATGTCACCAAACATATGTAGTATAATATATCTCTGAAAGGAGATGTATTTTTATATATGCATAATAAATCATATGCATTAAAACTTGTTCAAGATAAAATTAACGGTTTAAATAATTACTCTTATTCACAAATTAGTTCTCTCGCTGGATTTTCAAAAAGACATTTAATTAGATTATCTCAATCATTAAATAAAAAAGATATTGATTCTATTTTAGTTCATGGACTTACTAATAAGCCGTCTAATAATTCACCATCTAGCAAAGAAATTGAATTCATTAGGAACTTCAAAAATCAATATCCGTGTATTAGTATACAACAATTTATGGATATTTTCCACGAAGATATTGTATTTAATACTAAAATGATTAAAATAATTAAAGAAAATAATCTTCAAAAAAGAAGTTATTCTTTCTTTGAAAATTTATATCGTAAGGAAGGATGGAAATCAACAATAAAACACAAATGTTTTAACAAAGAATATGAACGTCATCCTTTAAGAGAGCCTTCTCCAAGACGTGGTATTTTAATCATGATTGATGGTACACCTCATGATTGGTTTAATAATGGTAGAAAATCATCTTTACATATCGCTATTGATGATGCTACTGGAGAACTTTTATGTGGTTGGTTTATGCCCACAGAATGTCTAGAAGGATATGTTCATATGTTGAAAATATTAGTTACTAAACATGGTATTCCTGAAAATCTTTACAGTGATAAACATACTATCCTAATTAGCCCAATAGACGGTAATTTAACACAATTTGGGCAAATGTGTGAGGATCTAGGAATTAATATGATCGCCGCTAATACTATCAAGCATATTACGAAGTCTAAATAAAGAAGCATTAGTATGAAATCCTAAATAAATAGGCATAGAAAAAGCAGAATTATCTTGAATATCCATTTTTAAATCTTCATAAACAATTCCATTTTGAATCAATAAATCTTTTTCTTGTCTAGTCAAATCAAAAATTTCTTTTACTACTTGATTATAATATTCAGTATCTATTTGTCCATTCATTTCCAAATGAACTAACAATAAATATAATTCTTCTATTTTCTCTTCAACTTTCAGCAAATCTTCTAATATATTCACCTAAATCCCCTGACTTTCCTCTATTTTTGAACTTTAATTGATTCCATCATTACTAATTCTTCATCTAAAGTAAATAACATACCAGCAATATTATAATAATAACCATTCGTATAATAAAGTCTAATTTCATTACCTTCAGTCACAATAATTTCTTCTTCTAAAGCCTTAGGATCATCAGAGTCTGCAATGGCAGCGACAAAATAATAAGTATTATCGCCTCCACCTATATAATCACAATCAATCACAAGATAACTACCTTTATCTTCTGTAACAATTTTCATATCTTTAACTTCTTCAGAAACACTCAAATTCAAACAAAAATCCTTTTTAATAACCGTATCATTATCTTCATCCCATACGACAATAGAAACATAATAAGTTCCTTCCTCAGTAAAAGTATATTCAAAACTAGCCTCTTTACCCGCACTTACTTTACTACCACTAATAACAGGAAAGCCTTTTCCTCCTATTGGCGTAAGTTCATTACCTGTAATCTTACTTTTGCTAATAATATAGCGAATTGTACCACTCGTATCTATTTTAGATGTAATTTTAAGAGTATTATTCCAACCAAGTTCAATATTTTTATTTACTAAAGACTGTGCTTTACCTTGAAGTAAAGTTCCACTATCATTAAATAAGCCACTTACATCATAATTTAAAGTAATCTTTTCTTCTACTACCTCTTCTTCTTTCTTATCATCACTTGAAGAAATAACTTCTTTTTCTCCTTTAACTTTTACTTTTAAAACTGACTTCCCAACATTTCCTGAAGAATCTTGAATAGTATATACAACTTCATAATCTCCTGCTTTCTTTAAATCGACATTATTTTCAATTTCAATATCATCAACACTTAAAGTATCATAATTATCTGTTACTTCTGCAATATAAGAAGCTGTATCTATTTTTTCATTTAAATCAACAATAATTGCTGATTTATTTAAAACAATTTCTGGATTCTTCTTGTCTACAACATCAACATGAAAAGTTTTCTCAAATTTTTCTCCTTCATATTCTAGTTTTAACGTTACATCTTGAGGACCTAATTCTTTTACCTCACTAATAGTAAAAATAACATCTTTATCTTTAAAAGTACATGCTTTATCATTACAAACAATATCTTGTTCGACAAAATCATGAAGGGTAAAATCATTGTAATCTAATGTTTTTACTTCTTTAAATTGAAAAGTTTCAGTGTCTAAATTAGCTACGATAAAATAGCCACCGATAGCTAGTCCCACTATTGCTAAAAAGAAAATTGTCCAACCTATATACTTCTTCACTATAAACACCACTCTTATACTAAAAGTATATCATAAATATTTAAAAAGGCAAGAAAAAAGAAAGCTTATTCTTCTTTGCTTTCTTCTTCATTAGCTAGCTCTTCTTCAGCAGGAAGAACTTCTGTACTTTCAATAACTTCAGAAGTATTTTCTACTTTTTCTTCATTTTCACTAACTGATATTTCGGTATTTACATCATCTTCTTGAACTTCTTTTCCGTCTTCCATTAATTTATCTTCTAAAAATTCAGATGCATCATCTTCCATGAATTCCTTTTCAAGATAAATATCAATGTCATTATATTCTTTGGCACCTGTTCCAGCTGGAATGAGTTTACCAATAATAACATTTTCTTTTAGACCACGTAAATAATCTACTTTACCACGTATAGCAGCATCAGTAAGTACTCTAGTTGTCTCTTGGAAAGAAGCTGCCGATAAGTAGCTATCGGTCTCTAGACTAGATTTCGTAATACCAAGCATAATTGGACGTCCGGTTGCTGGTACGCCACCACGTAAGATAACTGGTTTATTACCTTCGGTAAATTCTCTTAAAGAAACTGTTAAGCCTTCGACAAATTCCGTATCACCAGCATCGACAACCCGAACTTTATTAATCATTCTCTTAACAATAATTTCAACGTGTTTATCATTAATATCAACGCCTTGAAGTTTATATACCGATTGAATTTCTTTTAAGATGTATTCTTGAGCTGTAAGGGGATCGGTTACGGCAAGTAATTCTTTTGGAGCAATAGAACCTTCGGTTAATTTTTCTCCAGCTTGAACCATGTCGCCAACTTCAACACGAAGTTTGGTATTATAGTTTGTAATATGTTCTCTAATACCAGCTTCATTTTCCACTACAACTTTATGTTTACCATTTTGTTCTTCAATTGATATAACTTTACCATTAATTTCACTAATAGTTGCTTTATATTTAGGAGTACGAGCTTCGAATAATTCTTCAACTCTTGGTAAACCTTGAGTGATATCATCGCCTCCAGCAACACCTCCGGTATGGAAGGTACGCATGGTAAGCTGTGTACCTGGTTCACCAATTGATTGAGCTGCCATAATACCAACAGCTTCTCCGGTTTCCACAAGGTTACCAGTTGCAAGGTTACGTCCATAACATTTTTGACATACACCATTTTCGGTACGACAAGTTAGAACACTTCTAATTTCTACCTTTTTAACACCAGCTTTAACGATTTTAGCTGCTATATTTTCGGTAATAAGCTCATCTTTATCGACAATCATTTCTTTAGTTTCCGGATTAATTACTTTTTTAGCAGTGTATCTTCCTAAAATACGTTCTTGTAATGACTCAATAACAGAACCATCTTTATCATTAACTAAATCATAAACTTCAACACCAGCGATAGCTCCACAGTCAAATTCTTTAACAATGATATCTTGAGCAACATCTACTAAACGTCTTGTTAAATATCCAGAGTCAGCAGTACGTAGAGCCGTATCAGCAGAACCTTTTCTTGAACCATGGGTTGATAAGAAGAATTCTGATACGTCTAGTCCTTCAATAAAACATGAAGTAATTGGAATTTCAACCGTAGAACCATCTGGTTTTGCCATTAATCCACGCATACCGGCAAGTTGCGTAAAGTTAGAAATTGATCCACGTGCATTTGAGTTCATCATCATGAAAATTGGATTATCAAAGTCGTCTTTAGAAATTGCTTGTAATTCTTTTTTAACTTCATCGTTCGCTTCAGTCCAAATTTCAATAACACTATTATAGCGTTCAGCATCAGTTATAATACCACGTTTAAATTGTTTATTTACTTTTTCTACTTTTTCTTTAGCATTAGCGATAATTTCTGGCTTTTTCTCACTTCTTTTAATATCAGCAACAGATACGGTAATACCAGCAACAGTTGAATATTTAAATCCTAAATCTTTTAATTTATCAAGCATGATACTAGTTTCAGTTGTTTTATATCTTTTAAATACTTGGGCAATAATCCATTCAAGAGTTTTCTTAACAAAAGGTTTAGGCATTTCAATTTTCTTAACCTCCTCTGGAATATTAGAACCCATTGGAATAAAGTACTTACTTGGGGTAATACCTTCAATATTTTCTTTTGTTCCTTCATTAATATAAGGGAATGAATCTGGTAAAATTTCATTAAATATGATCTTACCAACCGTTGTAACTAAATATTTATCTTGTTGTTCTTCCGTAAATAATTTATATTTAAATGATTTTACAGGAAGAACTATTCTTGTATGAAGGGTTATTTCACGACGTTCATAAGCCATTAAAGCTTCATTAGGATTTTTATAAACTTTCGCTTCGTTTTCTTCGCCCTCTTTTTCAATTGTTAAATAACAGTTTCCTAAAACCATATCTTGGCTTGGTGTAACAATTGGCTTTCCATCTTTAGGGTTTAGAATGTTACTTGCAGATAACATAAGAATTCTTGCTTCTGCTTTCGCTTCCTCGGAAAGAGGAATATGAACGGCCATTTGGTCACCATCGAAATCGGCATTAAATCCCGTACAAACAAGTGGGTGCAAACGAATGGCTTTACCACCAACAAGTTTTGGTTCGAAAGCTTGAATACCAAGTCTATGTAGTGTTGGGGCACGGTTAAGTAATACTGGATGTTCCGTAATAACATCTTCAACAATATCCCATACACATTCATCTCTGGTATCGATTAATTTTTTAGCACCTTTAATGTTATGAGCAAGACCGGCTTCTACAAGTCCATGAATAACATGAGGTTTAAATAGTTCAAGAGCCATTTCCTTGGGAATACCACATTGATACATTTTAAGGTTTGGTCCAACAACGATAACACTACGTCCAGAATAGTCCACTCTCTTACCCAAAAGATTTTGACGGAAACGTCCTTGTTTACCTTTAAGCATACTAGATAAACTCTTAAGTGGACGGTTACCAGCAGCGGTAATACTTCTACCACGACGACCATTATCAAATAGGCTATCTACAGCTTCTTGAAGCATTCTTTTCTCATTTTGAACAATGATTGTTGGAGCGCCTAATTCAAGTAATTTTCTTAAACGATTATTACGATTAATAATACGACGATATAAATCATTTAAATCACTTGTGGCAAATCTTCCACCATCAAGTTGAATCATAGGTCTAAGTTCTGGTGGAATAACTGGAAGAACATCTAAAACCATCCATTCTGGTTTATTTCCCGATTCTTGGAACGCTACTAGACAATCTAAACGTTTTACTAAACGAACTCGTTTTTGCCCTGTAGCACCTTCAAGTTCAGCTCGTAATTCTTCAACTTCTTTATCAATATCAACTCTTTTTAAAAGTTCTTTAATTGCTTCGGCACCCATTCCAACTTCGAATGAATCCCCATATTTTTCACGATAAGCACGATATTCTTTATCAGATAAAGTTTGTTTTCGCTCTAGTGGTGCTTTACCAGGATCAATTACAACATAACTTACGAAATAAAGTACTTCTTCTAAATCTCTTGGACTCATATCCAAAACTAGACCCATTTTAGAAGGAACACCTTTAAAGAACCAAATGTGAGAGCATGGAGCAGCAAGTTCAATATGCCCCATTCTCTCTCTTCTAACACGTGATTTAGTAACTTCTACACCACAACGGTCACAAATAACATTTTTGTATCTAAGTCTTTTATACTTACCACAAGAACATTCATAATCTTTGGTAGGTCCAAATATTTTTTCGCAGAAAAGTCCACCACGTTCTGGTTTTAAAGTACGATAATTAATTGTTTCAGGCTTTTCTACTTCACCATAAGACCAGCTTCTAATCTTCTCTGGAGAGGCTATTCCTATTTTAATTCCTTTAAAATTATTAACATCTATCATTTATTACACCTCACCCTCATTATCTTTAGCTTGTGTTTCTATTTTTTCATCTAGTTCATCTTCAAATTCTTCAAGTTCATCGTCTTCGAATTCTTCGTCATCTTCATAATCTTCTTCTGGCATATCTTCTTCTTCCCCTTTAAGTTCGATTTCGCCATCACGAATACTTGCTTCGGCATCAATTTCTTCTATTTTTAAAGTATCTTCTTTGTCTTCTTCTTCCTCTAATTCTTTAAATTCAATTACATTATCATCTTTATCAATGATTTGCATATCTAAACCTAAAGCTTGGAATTCTTTAATTAATACACGGAAGGATTCTGGAACACCTGCTTGATTAACAGTCTTACCTTTAACTAAAGCTTCATATACTTTAACACGGCCAATTACATCATCGGCTTTAACAGTCAATATTTCTTGTAAGACATGAGCAGCACCATAAGCATATAAGGCCCAAACTTCCATTTCACCAAAACGTTGGCCACCAAATTGAGCTTTACCACCTAAAGGTTGTTGTGTTACAAGAGAATATGGTCCAGTAGCTCTTGCATGCAATTTATCATCAACCATGTGGTGTAATTTTAACATGTACATAACACCAACACTAATTCGATGGTCAAATGGCTCACCAGTACGTCCATTATAAAGAATAGTCTTACCATCTGGTTCCATGTGAGCTGCATCCATTTCTTCACGAATATCTTCCCAAGTGGCACTATCAAAGACTGGAGTTGCATAATGACAACCTTGAACTTTACCAGCCATACCTAAATGTAACTCTAAAATTTGACCGATATTCATACGAGATGGAACACCAAGAGGATTTAGCATTACATCAACAGGACGACCATCTGGCATGTATGGCATATCTTCTTCTGGTAATACTAGAGAAATAACCCCTTTATTACCATGACGACCAGACATCTTATCTCCTACTTGGATCTTACGTTTTTGAATAATATAAACACGAATAATTTTAGATACACCAGCAGGAAGTTCATCAGAGTTTTCTTTGGTATAAATCTTAACATCATGAACAATACCCGCAGCACCATGCTCTACTCGAAGAGAAGTATCCCTTACTTCACGCGTTTTCTCACCAAAGATGGCATGTAATAATTTTTCTTCACTAGTAAGTTCTTGAACCCCTTTAGGAGTTACTTTACCAACTAGAATGTCGCCTTCTTTAACTTCGGTTCCAATCCGAACAATACCATTGGAATCCAAATTCTTACGAGCTTCTTCCCCAACATTTGGAATATCTCTGGTAATTTCTTCTGGTCCAAGTTTGGTATCACGACAATCAATATCATAGTGGTCAATATGAAGTGATGTATAAACATCATCTTTAACTAATCTTTCATTTAAAATAACAGCATCTTCATAGTTATAACCATTAAAGGTCATGAAGGCAACCGTCATATTTTTACCTAAAGCAAGCTCACCTTTTTCAGTTGAAGGTCCATCAGCGATTACTTCACCAACATGAATTTTATCACCTTTTTTAACAATTGGATGATGATTTAGGGCAGTTGATGCGTTTGTTCTTTCAAAATCAGCTAGATAATATGTATCTTTACCTTTAGCATTTTTAACGATTATTTTCTTACCATCAGCATATTCAACAACACCATCAGCTTTAGCAACAACTGTAGAACCAGAATATTTAGCTGCAATATGTTCAACTCCAGTACCAACAATTGGTGCTTCACTTACTAAAAGTGGTACAGCTTGACGTTGCATGTTTGCACCCATTAATGTACGGTTTGCATCATCATATTCAAGGAATGGAATACAACTAGTTGTAATCGCAACAATTTGACTTGGAGCAACGTCTACATAATTAACATTCTCCCGTTTAACCATTACGTTATCGCCATTATAACGGCAAAGGATTTCATCTTCAACAATTTTCTTATTATCATCTAGTTTAACTGTTGCTTGAGAAATATAAAGGTCAGTTTCTTCATCAGCGGTCATATAGACAACTTCATCGGTAACAGAACCGTCTACTACTTTACGATATGGTGTCATAATAAAGCCATATTCATTAATTTTGGCATAACCGGCTAGAGAAGTAATAAGGCCGATGTTTTGTCCTTCTGGAGATTCGATTGGACAGATACGACCATAGTGGCTTGCGTTAACGTCACGAACGTCCATTCCAGCACGGTCCCTTGATAGTCCTCCAGGACCAAGGCTAGATAAACGTCTTTTATCTGTAAGTTCCGCAATAGGATTAATTTGGTCCATAAATTTAGATAATTGTGAAGAACCAAAGAATTCTTTTAAGGCTGCGGTAACTGGTCTAATATTAATTAAGGTTTTAGGAGTTACACTGTCAAGCTCTTGAGTAGTCATTCTCTCACGAATAACTCTTTCCATTCTGGCCATACCAGTTCTAAATACATTCTGAATTAACTCTCCAACTTGACGAACACGACGATTTCCCAAGTTATCGATTTCATCAGTATTACCAATATTATCATGTAAATTTAAATAGTAAGATACAGAAGCATAAACATCAGGAATAGTAAGACGTCTAACATCAGTAGATGGATCATTACCAATTAATTTAATAATTCTTTCAGGATTTTCTTTATCGTATACTAAAACTTCCTCGATTTTATCATAATTATCAAGCTCTTCATTAATAATTGTTTTCTTTAAATGGCCACCATTTTCAAATAATGGTCGCATCATTTCTCTAATTTCTTTAGTAACAACTGTACCTTTAGGAACTACTACTTTGCCTTTTTTATCTTTAATATCTTCGGCTAAAGTGCAACCTAAAACACGGTCTAAAACATTTAACTTTTTGTTAAATTTGTAACGACCAACTTTAGCTAAATCATAACGGAACCTGTCAAAGAATCTAGTTACTAATTGATTTTTACTACTATCTAAAGTAGCAGGTTCACCAGGTCTTAATTTTTCATAAATTTCAATTAAAGCTTCATCAGTATTTCTAGTGCTATCTTTTTCAATCGTATTAACTAAATAATCATTTTCGCCAAATACTTCATAAATATCTTCATCACTAGATAAACCTAAAGCCCTAAGGAAGGTTGTAATTGGTACCTTTCTAGTACGATCAATTCTAACATACATAATATCACGAGCGTCCATCTCGTATTCTAGCCATGTACCTTTATTTGGTATTACTTCTCCACTAATAATTCTACGTCCATTTTTATCAATTTCTCTTTTAAAATAAATAGATGGACTACGTACTAATTGAGAAACAATTACCCTTTCAGCTCCGTTAATAATAAATGTTCCAGCATCAGTCATTAAAGGCATATCGCCAAGGAAAATTTCTTGCTCTTTAACCTCTCCTGTTTCATGGATAAACACTCTTGCTTGAACCTTTAATGGTGCAGCATAGTTAACCATTCTTTCTTTTGCTTCTTTAATAGAATACCGTGGTGTATCAAAAGAATAATCACCAAATTCTACCGAAATATTACCTGTAAATGATTCAACAGGAAATAAATCTTCAAATACCTCTTTAATACCTACTTCTAAAAATTCTTGATAGGATTTCTTTTGGATTTCAAGTAAATCTTGTAATTCCATAGTGTTACGAGAAACAGAAAAACTTCTTCTTTCTCTGTGATCTCCAAATTTTTCAACTTTATAAGCCACGCGCTTCACCCCAATATCTAATTTTTTAGTGCTCTTCTAAAGAAAAAAACAAATACGTCACCAATTTAAAATTTTAGCAATAAATTGATAGGTTGTCAACTAAATTTTGTAATAAAATACATAAAATTCTATTATTTTTCCTTTTTATTTCTATTTTATAAGTATTTTTAGTGTTTTAATAATCTTATTACGACTTTTTTAGCATTCAATTGTTAGAGTAAAATAACTTAAATTGGTGGATTTCATATATGTTACTCTCTTTAAGAGAGACACTAATCTTATTTAAAATATTTTTTTTAGCTAATTCAATAGCTTTCAAATTGATATTTATTCCCAATATAGAAATGATATCTAAAAAATTAGGAATAATCTTTTTATTTTTCGAGACAATATCATTATTATTTATATATTCATAACAATTAGAGCCATAGTTATATTTTATGACTCTTTGTTTATTTGTTAAATTGTTGTTATTTGTAAAGTATCGATTCAAGAACATGCACCCTTTTTGTATCTTTAGTATATCAAAATTTAGGAAATAGTCAAGTTCAAACTTAACGATTTAAAAAGAAATTTGATAATTCATTATTCCATATTCATAGATAGTAATTGAATTTTGCTTATTGTCTTTTACACTGTAAACTGTTCTATTTTCTTCTTCACTACTAGCATAACTAAATACGATAGATGATAGGCTTTCATATATATCCGGTACTTGACTTTCAAAGTTTGTAACACTTCCATATTCTCTTTTTTTAGAATCGGTAAGTAATTCGTAAGATGCCTCTGGTTCACTAATTAGAAAATTCATAAACTCACTTAAATACGTTGTTATTTTTTCTTCTTCACTAATTGTTCTGGTTGTTAAAGCATTGCCAGTAGTTAGTTCTCGTGTTTTTACATTATAGCTTTCAATATAACTTTCTAGATTATCGGTATTTATCGGCCTTAAGATATAGCGATTTGTTGATTCGTCTACAATTACTAAAAATTTTACATGAGGTGTAAAAACGGTAGTGCTTACAGTGTAATTCATAACATAACCATCTATAAAATAATAGGTTACATCGCTATTAGGGTTATAGTAAATTTCTTTAGGAGTATAAGCAGCATTCGCATAATTATGATTTATATAATTGTAAAGATTGCTAGTAGTAATATTATTTTCAGTAAGATATTCTTCATCTAACATAATCATTAATTCATCAGTATCTTCTACCATAATAGAATCGAGGTAATGGTTTATTATATCATTCAAACCAAAAAATACTCTTTCATTTTCTAATAAAGTAAAATCAGTTGTTACTTCATCTTCTTTGGTTATATCTGAATTATTAGTTCCGGTATTTGGATTTTCGGATACATCATTATTATCGATAAAAAGACTTAAGACATAAGCTAAAATAGCTATAATTATTAGAATTATACCTATAATAATTAAGACTTTTTTTTGCGCTTTATTCTTCATAATATCCTCCTTTAATAACTACAGCCATTATTAACATAAGCTGAATATTCCGCTTGTCTTGAACTTGCTCTGTTTGAACAATTGGAAACAGTATCATATGGTCGTTCAAAATTAGTACAGAAATTATAAGCTACATCATAAACTGAATAACCCGTACCTGTTATGTATTTATAAGTTACCGCATAAGCACTTTGTTGTAATTCTTCTAATAAGTACCCTACTTGAACACTTACAGAAGCGATAGATTTATTTTGCGATTTAGCATAGTCATATAATCCGGCTTTTCGTTCTGGTGCTGTCCACCCAATTAGTCCATAACCAACCCAGTCATTAACAAATTGGCTTCTCGTGTAAGCTCCACTATCGACTCCGGATGTATAAGTAGAATCACTGGCTCCAAAACCACCTGGAACTGGATCAACACACCAACCATAATCACATACGCCATCACTATTTAAATCACATTCCATACCATCTTGGTAACAATCTTCCATATTATTCGTTATAAAAGCACCTTCAGAAGCTATATTTATAAGCATACCAGCAACGGCATTATTAGAGAATCCATTATCTAGAAGCATATTACATATTGCTTGTTTATTTTCTTCTGCTGTTCCACTTTCGATATCACCAAAGTTGTAAGATGAGTATTGAACTGGTCTAGGATTTTCAGGATCGACATATTCTAGAGGGTCTACTCTTGTACCATTTACCCTAATTTCAAAGTGTAAGTGCGGTCCCGTAGAATTACCGGTATTACCAGAATAACCGATTACTTCTCCTTGGGATACTGTATCTCCATCACTTACAGCAAGACTAGTTAAGTGGGCATATAAAGATTCTATACCATCACCATGATCTAATTTAACAAAATTACCATAAGTTTGCCCACAACTAGTATTTCCTTCCGTACAACCAGTTTGGGTTAGAATTACCGTTCCACTTTTAGTAGCAATAATAGGTGTTCCTCTTACTACTCCAATATCAATTGCTCCGTGACCTGGATCATATGAACCTTGAACATAGCGGGGTCCAAAATAAGAGGTAATAGAAACTGAAGCTGGAGTACCACCATAAATATTTCCATTAGATGGTTCAGCACTTCCTACTGGCCACCAATAAGCATCATTTTCCGTTAAAGTATAATAAGTACAGTAAGTATTTAAGTTATATATCTCATAATCGGGATTTAAAATGACTTCTTCTTCTAGAGAATCCATAATATTATCGTAAATAATTTGATAGTCAGAGGCTCCATAATTTATACCATATTCATCATATTCTTGAATAGAATAGTATAAATCGACAAATGTTAAATTAGATAAATTAGCACCATTAATTAAGTTATCCATAGAATTATTAAAAGCATCTACATCAGAGTTATCATAATTAGTAAACATGGTTACATCTTCTACAGGGCCTAAAGCTATAACATAAATATGATGTCTTCGCCAATCAGTAGTTGCTAGTTCATAATATAACTGGTAATAATCTTCGGCACTTGTGTCTAAATCATTTATACCAAACATAATAACAATATTGTAAGTCGTATTATCTTGTATTAAATTATTAATACCGGCTATACCACCTGTAGTAGAGTTAGTCATATTGCTTTCATAAGTATTCGTTCCTTCTAACCAATCAAAACCATAACCATTACTATAGATTGTATTGGATGTATTTAATATTCCGGCATTTACCATACCGGTTACCCTAGAGTCTCCTAAAAATAGAGTATTCCTTTCTTGGGTTTCAGGTGGGCTACTTTCTTCCTCATCATTTGTATCTTCGGTGGCAGAATCACCATAAATATCATATACTTCTTCTAATATTTCTTGATAAGTACTACCACTTTGAGCTAGACTTTCAAATTTATCTAAAGTAGATTTATCGAAGTCTAAAATATTTTGGTTAGATAAATTAGAAATTGTTGTTTGATAAGATGAGGATAAATAAAGATAGTTGGAAATTTGATTATAAAGATTTTTTAATGTATCATTTTCTTCGGCTCCTTCAAAAATGGATAGTTTATTTTCTGCTTCAGCGGGTTCTACGTATTCACTATAAATATCACATATTTGAACAGATACATTTTTATTTGAACTATTATAGTTACCATAACTTAAAATATTGGTTTTTAAAGTTATCATCATTGCTTTTATAGCTTCTTCAGAATAAGTTCCGTCTTTCGTATAAGCATAGGCAGCACTAATTACTAAATCATCTATAGTAAAACTAGATAAAGTTTGATGATTGGAAGAAGTATTATAACAATTAGTTACCGTAACCGTAGTTTCATTGAAATTACAAGCATCATAATAGCCCGCTAGGTCATTTTCACTAGCTCCGCCGCCAAATAAAACTAAGAAGAAAATTAAGAATAAGGCTACGCCTCCACCTGCTAAAATAATTGGAATTTTATATTTATTCCAAAGCATTTTAAAAGCTTGATCCATTAATTCTCCACCAACTGAAGAATTTTGCTGATTACTGTTATTTGTATTACCTTGATTTTGATTTTCAAAATTCTTTAGTGGATTCAAAGAGCTATTATTAGCAGATTGATTATTAGATGATTCTGGTGATGTAGCATCATTTGAAGGAGAGCCTTCTATATTTTCGGTATTGGCTGATTGAAGTTGATTTTGAAAATTGGTATTTTTACGCATTGACGTTGCAGGTGTAGCCTGAACATTAGACCTTTGAGGAATACTTGTACCGCTTGCTTTTCCAAAGTTAGCACCACCGGCTGATGCAGAAGGGTTTCCTCCCATCATATCCATACCCTTATTTACTGCATCAGTAGCTCCTGAATCATTTAAACCTTTGGTCAATTTTTTCATACCAGGTACTTTATCAACCTTTTTAGCTATATTATCCGTTGCTTTATCAATTACTTTACCAGCTCCTGGCACTTGCTTGGCTGCTTCATAAGCTGTTCCCCCTACTCCCGGAGCAAAATAATTAGCGGCTGCTTTAGCTGCCGTATCCACTACTTTTTTCGTATCAGCATGCTTATCAACGTTTTGATTTTGATTAGTATCAGAAGTGGTTGCATTTTGATTTGTCTGGCCTAAAGAAGAAGTATCATTCTCTTGATTTGGACGATTAGGGTTATATAAATAAGCGTTATTACTTTCTGTATGAGTATTACCATTATTTTGCTCTTGATTTTCTGGCATAACTTCACCTTCTAACATATTTTAATTATAGCATAAACAATTTCAAAAAAAAAGAACTATACAAGAACGATTTAAGAACTTTCACATAAATTATTAGTGAGAATACATGAAAGGGTGAATAATATGAATAATTGTGAAAATCACAACTCTGGCAACTGCATCAATGAAATATTAAGCGTTATTTTAGTTCTTCAGCAAAATGCATGTCCTGAAACTTGCTTAGATGCATGCGATCGTCCGGTTTTAGGTGGCGGCCCAAATTGTCTAGTATGTAACACAAGACCAGTAATGCTTTATACTTGTTGTGGTAATGGAGTTCCTTGGAGTATGCCAACTACTAAAGATACTACTGTATCTTGTGCCGGGACAACAAGTACTACTTGCTCAAGCGTCTTTAGAGTAGAAAAAATAGAAGGTAATTGTTGTACATTTAGAGTACTTGCAGATAATCCAGATACTACTAGTTTGAATCCATATGTTGCTACTAATTCTTTCTTCACAATGGATTGCAGTTGCTTGTGCTCTATTCGTTGCTTATCTGATACTTTTGTAGACTGCGTTTGTTAAATAACCTTTAACTCGGAACTGTTATTTGTTAACAGTTCTTTTTGTCGTTTTAAGTATTTTTTTTATAATACCTTTTATATTTTTTTAGTTGTAAATCATTAGAAAATTTAGATAATAATTTTAATTATATTCTAAATCATATTTAATATAATTTAGGAATATAAGAATTGTTTTTATAAAATTTTCTTCATTTCTTTATCAAAACAAATTTTAATAACAAACTCATCATTAACTACATATAATAAATTCGTAAATCCTTTATAATTTTTTTATATAAATATCCATAATATTTTATTTTCCTTTAACTCTTTTAGTCTTTATTTTTTAAATAGTTGGCTAGTTTGGTAAAGCCTTCTTGGTTCCATAATAAAAATCTTTCTTCATCTGGATAATTAGCTAAAGTTTTATCGTATCCTTCCGGGATGAAAATAAAATCCCAACTCCAACCATAAGTCCCAGAACATTCTTTAGCAATACTTCCTTTAGTTATAGAAGTAAAAACAATAGGCATGGTTCCATATTCGCAGTAAGCAAAAGCTTCCACAAAACAGGCTTTTCTATTCGTTTCATTTTCCATTAATTTTAAAAGTCCTTTTTCTCCTAATGTGTCATCTACATAATGAGTATAAGGCCCTGGAAAACCATTTAAGGCTTCCACACATAAACCAGAATCGTTTTTTAAAACAGCGCATTTTAAAATATCACTAGCATATTTAGCTGAATATTTAGCTACTTCTTCCACTGTATTAGCTTGTATTTCTATGGTATCCATTTTTACATTGGATACTTTAAAACCTAGAGGTTCTAAAATCATTTTGGCACTTTTTATTTTTGCCCAATTACCAGTTACATAAATTATTTCTTTCATTATTTCCTCGCTTTCTAAATATATTAAGAAAAGCAAATATTGCTATTTGCTACACGTATTTATTGTAAGTTCTATCAAATATCGTTACTAATTATCAATTAACTCTACGCTCCAAAACTTTCATTACTCTTTAATTATACCAAAAATATTTTTAGAAAAAAACTTTTTTTGGCAAGTTTATTAATTTATTACTTCCATATCTAACAGTTCTATTTGATTCGATAATAATTTAGGGTCTTTATTAATTTCTTTGGTTAAATCGGTGGTTAAATATTTTTTAAAATCATCAGCAAAAACAGTCGCTACATTATTGCCACTTGATAGAACACTTGCCAAAAAATTGGCCCCACTAGAAATCCCAACGCCTAATCCTAGTTTTTTAGCTAATAATCTACTCATATTTATGGCATCTTCATCATCAATTACAACAATATCATCAATATAGTTTTTATCAACAATTTGGGGAATAAAATCATCTCCTATTCCTTCTATTTTATGATTTCCTATAATTTTGCCACCACTTAATAAAGGCATCTTATTGGGTTCTAAAGCAACAATCTTAATATTTTTATCTTTTTCTTTTAAATATTTGGCAATACCCATTAAGGTTCCACCTGTACCAATACCACTTACAAAAGTATCTACCGTAGGTAAAGAGAATATTATTTCTTTGGCTGTAGTATTGTAATGGGCTTCAACATTTAAATTATTTTCAAATTGTCTTGGTAAGAAGCCATTTATTTTTTGGGCATATTCTTCACTTCTTCTTATAGCTTCCTTAAATCCCCCTTCTTCTTTACTTACTAAATGAACATGAGCACCGTAAAGCCTCATGATGCTTACTCGTTCAACACTGGCCCAATCGGGCATAAATATATGAACCGGGTGGTTATAATATGCTCCTAGAGCTGCAAAAGATATACCGGTATTACCACTTGTTGCTTCTACTATTGGTTCCCTATCTTTTAATAAACCTAATTCTTTGGCTTTTTTTAGAATATAGTATGCTACACGGTCTTTAATGCTTCCCGTAAAATTGTAATATTCTAATTTAGCATAAACGTAATTAGTTTGGTTTTGATAATGATATTTTATTTTAATCATTGGTGTATTACCAATTAATTTATCTAACATTTTTATTCCTCCTATACTTATCATATAAAATAAATACTATATTGGTGTCTTTAATTTATTTAATCATAACATTTATTTTCGAATTAGAAAATAGTTTTTATGAAAGTTTGGTAATTTAGGGATTGTAAAACTTAATATTTTATGATATATTATTATTGCTTTTGAAAGAAATGGCGATGTAGCTCAGCTGGCTAGAGCGACCGGTTCATACCCGGTAGGTCGGGGGTTCGATCCCCTCCGTCGCTACCATAAATGCTGATGAAACCTAGAAATATCTAGGTTTTTATTTTGGAGAAACGTGACACTTTTTCTCTACAACTTTTTAGCTGATGATATTGAAAAATTAGGTTTAAGCAAGGAAAAAGCGGAAATTGAGAGATAAATTAAACAATAATCAACGCAAAGACAAATAATTATGATATAATATCTACTAATGGAGGGTTAGAATATGTTTTATTTTAGAAAAAATGGCGAAGTAATTGAAAAATATCAAGTTCATTTTGATAAAGATGAAATTGTAAAATTAAAAAAGGAAATTATAAATAATTGTAGTTTTATAGAGCACAAAGTGTATGTAAGTGATTATGCGCCAATATTTACTAATGAAATTATTGGAAATTTTACATGTACTCCAACTGGAAGAAAAAAAGAATATTTTGAAGAAACGAGAGATCTTTATCAATATAGTTATGATGAATATAAGCCACCGTATTTAGTTGAATTAATAAATCAACTTTTAAATGGTGATTCAAAAGCTATAGATAATATATTAAATTATAATATTTCTACTAAATCAACTCTAGATGATAAAATTAATTTAGCAAATAAAGAATTTAATAGAATAGCTCCTGAAGATATTAACAAAAAGAAAGAAAAACTAAAAGAACTTGAAGATTTACTAAAAACAAGAGAGCTAAATAAGAATCAACAAAGTATAGATTTATATTATGCTCAATTAATAGGGTTAATTAAATTCGATTTAATTGATTCATTATCAATAAGTGAATTAGTTAAAATAGAATCTTTCTTAGAAATTAATTTATCTAGTAAAGTAGAAATTAGTAATTCTAAAGAAAGACCATTTGTAAAATCATTGAAAAAAATAGATTAATCTAGTAAAGTAGCAAGAAATTATCGCTACTTTTTCTATAATTTGTTGAAACGTATTTAGCCTTTGGTTTCGAATATAGTATTTATTCGTACATAAATGCTAATAAAACCTAGAGAAATCTAGGTTTTTTGTTTTGAGAAAACGTAGCATTTTTTCTCTACAGTTAACACACAGCTAACATATTTTATTATTTAAGTTCCGTTTTATAAATATTACTATCTCTTTCAATAGTACCTCCATAAAGATTTGGTACTTCTCCTTCAATCATCATAGAAGCAATCACGGCATCGTAATTTAAAGTTATTTCTTGAATATCAAAGGGACTCATAATTTGGGTTTTAAATTCAATATAGACAAATAATTCTACTAAAGCATTATTTATTCCATAACTAGTTACTTTGGTCTTTAAGTTCGTTAAAATAGAACCAATAAAATTGATACGTACGGGTATTTTAGGTCCAAAATTATAAAAATAGAAATTTTTAAAATTATTACCAAGAGGAATAGATAAAACCATACTTCCTAGTTCATGAGATAGTTCTTCATCTAAATAAGCAACACTAACATTACCGCTATCTAAATCATCTAAAGAATTAGTTAAAATTTTTGATACTTCATCTAATACTTGATAAGCTTTTTCTAAATTAAAATCGACATATATAATTTCTTCTTTACTATTTTTTTCTAATATTAAAATATCCTCTAATTTAGTATTATTAAATACACTACTATTTAACCTTTCAGTTATAAAGCGTTCAGTTATTCTTTTAATTTCACTACTACTAATATCTATTAAAGATTTATTTAGATTTTTAGTAAATTTGGATAATAAAAAAATGGTAAATAAGAGCACCAAAATAATAGTCAGCAAAATTATTTTGGATAAAAATTTACCATGATATTTATGTGTACTTTTAAAATTCGTTCTCATATTAGAGTATATGCTTTAAAATAAAGAAAGATTTAAAAATTTATTTAAAAAGATAATAACACCAGCGATTAAGATAAGACATACGATAACAATAACGATATATATTAAAGCCCGACTGGATTTTACTTCTTTTTTTAAATCATTAAAATCATCAAAATCACTTTGTGTAAACTGTAAAGTATTAGTTAAGTCTTGAGTTTTATTTTCCATAATGGTAGGTTTTATTTTATCAGCTTCTTCTAGAGACATAATTGGTGATGTTTCATTTACACTTTCTTCTTCATGAACGCCATCAACTACAACGGTATTATCACTACCCTTTAGATCTGTTAAAATATCTAGCGGATCTAAATCTTCTTTTTGATTTTTTACTTCTAATTCCTTGGCTGTTATGGTATTAATTAGATCCATAAGTTCATTTTTTTCTTCAGTTGGTTCTTCTTTTTTTTCAGTATCAATATCAAGACTATTTAAGATATCATATTGCGTATCACGAATTTTTTTGAGACGTTCTTTTTCGTAGTCAACTTCTTTTTCACTACGAGCTTTTTCCAATATAGCATTAATATCATATTCTCTTGTTTCATCTAAACTAATATCTGGTTCTTGATAATCCTCTTCATCAACAACAATACTTCTTCTTTTGGGTTGTTTATTATATTTGGTGTCTAAAATCTTTTTAATCTTTTCAACATCAATGTTTTTAGCATTATTATCAAGAACTGTTGCATTGGTCTTTATTTCATAATCTTCTACTTCATAATCATTAATGTTTTCGTAAAGATTTTTGTTTTTACGCTCTCTTAAGGCAATGTTATTATTTTCTTCATCATAATATTTTTCCATTCTTGTTTTCATAACGCCACGATCCTTCTATATAATGATAACATATTTTTTTTAGTTTTAAAAGTATTCTGTTTTCATTTTGTCAAAGTTTTGATATAATTAAATTGATAAGGAGAAGATTTATGAAAAAAATTGTTGTAAATGACGAAGCTTGTATTGGTTGTGGAGCATGTGTTTCTATTGATCCAGAGCATTTTGAATTTAATGATGAAGGATTAAGTCATGCGACTAACAATGAAAATTTGGAAAGTGCTGATTTAGCTAGTGCTATTTCTGCTTGTCCAACCAGTGCAATAAGCTTGGAAGAAGAAGAGTAATTCTTCTTTTTTGGTGGCATAATTAAAACTGCTTTTAAAGCAGTTATTTTAAACTATATAATTTTTTCACTTCTTTAATAGAAAGCTTGCGGTATTGTCCACTTTTTAAATTATCGCTACTTAAAAAAGCAATTTTAATACGTGATAAACGAATTACGGGGTGATGAAGACTTGCAAACATTTTTTTAACAATATGATTTCTACCTTCTATTATCGTAACTTCCACTAAAGAAGTTTTTTTTGCAAAATCTTTATCCCGAATTTTAAAATCTTGAACAAATACTTTTCTTCCCTCAATCATAATACCACTTTTTAGACGATCAATGTCATCTTTATTTAAAAGGCCTTCTATTTTGGCAATATAAGTTTTAGGTATTTTATTTTTGGGGTGAGCGAGGATATTGGCTAACTCTCCGTCATTCGTTAAAATAATTAGACCTGTTGTATCGTAATCTAGTCTACCTACAGGATAAAGACGAGCATCAGTATCAATATAATCAACTACAGTTGGTCTATTCTTATCATCACTTGCGCTAGATATAACTTTTCTTGGTTTATTTAATAAATAATATTCTTTTACATTATCTTTTTTTAATATTGTGCCTTCTACTTCAATAGTATCATTGCCATTTACTTTGGTTCCTAATTTGGATATAATCACCCCATTTACTTTTACCTTACCATTTTTAATTAATTCTTCAGCTTTTCTTCTAGATACTAGACCAGAAGCTGCCATAACTTTTTGTAATCTTTCCATATTTACCTCAAATAGCCAAAGAGCATATAGCATAAGAAAGCTAGTAAAAGGGTTAAAACGATTATACCATTTATTCGATCATTTTTCTTTGATCTACCGGGGATACCAACAGCCATAGTAATTAAATAACCACCTACAAGTCCTCCTATATGGGCAAAATTATCAATTCCAGGAACCATAAAACCAATTAGTAAATTTAAAATAATTATCGGGATAACTTGGGTTTTTAAAACAGCTCCTAGATATAGGCGATAATGATAGCCAAAATATAATAAAGAACCTAACAAGCCAAATATGGCTCCACTAGCTCCGGCGGATATACTAGAGTGAATTACTACGGATAGTAGGGAACCTATAATACCACTTCCTAGATAAACAATTAAAAATTTCCATTTTCCTAAAAAGCTTTCTAGCTGTCTACCAATAATTAACAGTGAATACATATTAACAACTAAATGAACGATACCAATATGGAGAAACATAGATGTAGCAAGCCTCCATATTTCTCCGGCTTGAATAAGAGGACGAAAATTAGCTCCAAACATTAGAAGGGTTATGGTATCTTCACTTCCCCTGCCCCAAATATACATAGCTATAAAAACTAAAACACATAGAGCTATAATAATGGGAGTAATAATCATTTTCTTGGGTTCAAATATTTTTGTAAATACTTTATTTTCTTCTACCGTTTTAGCATTAATATCATTAGTAACATTAACAATTAAGTCTATTCCTTCCTTATCTTTAATTAGTTTATTTTTTATATTAGGAAAAACAGTAATAATGTTTTTATCTTTTAATATTTCATCTATATCGGTAAATTTTATTGAGGAGATATTTTTTTCATCTTCTGGTAAATGAACATTATCTCCTAGATTAAGGAATATATTTAAAGTATTCATACTAATAGATAAAGTTTTTTTCTTAATTTGTTCCATTACTTTTTTGGTTTTAAATTGATCAAATTGATATTGTTCATCATTATGAATATAATTAGAGTTAATGCGAATAATACGATAAGGTCCCTCTAAATTTTCTAACCATATTTCATCTTTTACTCCTTTAACAACTATGGGTGTATAATTTTCTTCGGTAATAAAATAATGAACTAAAGACATAACTATTTCATCATTTTTATTTAATATATTAAAATGCATAATATTCACCTCACCTGTACTTTTATTTTATAACAAAACATATATTTAGTAAAGAGG
>CALVQM010000006.1 GCA_944358125.1 uncultured Bacilli bacterium | reverse complement strand
TCTAGATTCACTTTTAGAATTTCTGCAATTCTTATTATTTCTAGAGTTCTTATTTTCTCTATTATTTTTCATTTTCTTTACCTCCCACTATTATTATGGATAAAATAATATTAAGCATTCATATAATTTAGTGGTGATTATATGGAAATTATTGGTGCATTACTAGTTTCTACCATAGCAGGTTTATCAACTATGTTAGGAGCATTTGTTATTTTTTTTAAGTGTAAAGAACAAAATGTTCATAAATTTATTACGGCATCTCTTGCTTTTTCATTAGCTATTATGATAGGTATTAGTATTACTGATTTAATACCGGAATCTACTTATATAATACTTTCTAGTTATGGAATAGGCAAGGGGATAATTTTTTCTTTTATTGCTTTTAGTATTGGCATTATTCTTATTAAATATTTGCATAAATTAATGGATAAGACAGAACAAGCTAATGATTTGTATAAATTAGGAATTTTAAATATGCTAGCTTTAATATTACATAATTTTCCCGAAGGAATAGCTACATTTATGAGTTCTTATAAAGATATAGAATTAGGACTTAAGCTTGGACTTGCTATAGCTTTCCATAATATTCCTGAAGGTATATCTATAGCTGTTCCTATTTATTATGCAACTAAATCAAAAAAGAATGCTTTATTTAAAACATTCTTGTCTGGTATTGCTGAACCAATTGGAGCAATACTTGCTTATATATTTTTAAGTAAATATATTACAGATACTTTTATTAGTATGATTTTACTTCTTGTAGGAGGTATCATGATTACTTTAGCTATAGAAGTTATTTATCCTAAAGCTAGAAAATATAATCTTAATAAATATTTATATTTAGGATTATTTGTTGGTACAATATTAATATTAATTAATTATTTTTGTTTTTAATCATTAATGATTGTATATTTCTTTAGATTTTAAATAATATTTTTGTAAGTAATTTTTGGCTCTATGTAGAAGAGTAGGGAAGAGGTATCTATTTTTTGATAATATTTCTAATATTTGTAATTCTAGAATTTCTAGTGTTGTTGCATTAAGAAGTGTACGTTCATAATAATCTTTATATATTCCATAAATATTATTTGTTTTATCAATTGTAGCTTTAAATAATTCATAAAACGTGGTAAGCATTAAGCTTTGGATATAAATCCATCTGTAATAATAATAATAGCAATAGAAAGTAAAATAAATAAAGTAACAATATAATATAATTAGTCATTAATTTCAATTTCCGACAATAAAGTTAACATAATATATATTTAGCGAAGCAATGTTTTGAGAGAAAAAACGAGATAATTTATGAGATTTTATTTGATTTATAGCTAATCGTTGCCTGTTTTCGTAGCAATAATTTATGTACGTATCTGTTAAGCTTGTGGTAAAAACTTAAACATGAATTTAATTATAAAAATTCTGGCTTGTAAAACAATTTTAAATTTTTAAAAAATGATAAATATTTATAACCTTATTTTTATAATTAAGTAAGGTTATAATACGTGCGTATATCCTTATTTATATAATATAATAAGGTTATATAGTAAATAAAAATAAAATAGAACTAGGGGAGTTCTATTTTAAATTACTAGAGTACCAATAATTAGTACCGCTGGAATTTTTCTTGAAAGTGTGTTCATATAGAGTACCATATTCTTGAACAAATTCTGAATTGATGGTGGTATCTGGATTGTCTTTTAAGATTTTAGAACAGGCAGTAATTTCGCTATCAACATTATTCGATGAGTAACACTTGTTTTCCGAAATTCTTAAATAATAATCCGTAATAACTATATCACCATTCATTTTCTTGGTGGCTTTAGCAGGAAGGCGATAGATGGTTGCTTCCGGTCTTAAAGTCCAAGTATAGTTTTCAGCATCACCACAATAGTACTCCCCTTCTTCTAAATAACAAGATTTTGTGGCTGTAATATTAAAAGATGTATTATCTTCTTTAGGAATATCCGTACCATAGACATTATGATAAGCTTTATTTAGATCATCTTCGCTTATAATTTGATAACTGCAAGTATTTTCTCCTTCTAAAGCAGCTAAACGAATGTTATCCCCTACTTCACAAATATCTATATCTTGATCGTTAGTAGTCGTGGTATTGCTTTTTCTATTTTCTATATTATCTTTATTGGTAGCATAATATGCTTGACATAGTTTATTATTAGTACTTATATCATCATAAGTAACTTCTTCTTTAGTATATTGATTTAAACCGCCACAATGGTAAACATCTACTTCACCTAAATAAGAATATAAAGTAGTTACTTCTTTGCTATTTAAATCTAGTTCATGATCGCCCATAAAAATGACACAACTAATGATGAACGCTACTAAAACAACACCAATAAAAAGTACTACATATTTTTTCATGTTATACCTTTCTCGTTTCTATTTCTGCAATCTTTTCTAGGACTTCTGCAGCATTTGCTTCAGTCATTTGATCATATCCAAGTTCTCTTAAAGCTTGAATTTTAATGGTATTTAACTGTTGAGTACGACTAAGTTTTTCTTCGTTTTTTTGCTCTATTTCTTGAACAAAACGTTTATGACTTTCTTTTAGTTTACTACGACTTGCTCCCCCATTGTTGTATAAAGTTAAAGCAGAATATAAAATACCTTCAAAAATAAATTGTTTATCTTCATTAAAAGCATATTCATCTGGACTAATAAAGCCCGTTGTTTTAGACATATAGCCAAGAATATACTTAATTTCGGGAACATTATCTAAAGATTGTAGCATATGATATAAATAGCTAATAACATGATAGTTTTCTTCCTTTTTATTTTCATCTAACAGCTTTTCTTTTAATAAATAATTAATATCTGCAAGCAAAGTTTGAGCTTCTTTATCTAATCCTTTCATATCAAAATAGCTATCTAAATCATTAGTACTTTTAACTCCTTGATTAAGCCTATTTTCAACTGCCATTAAGTAATCAGTCGTAATTTTAATACCACTTATAGCATTTTCACTACCATCTTCAATATCAAGAAGTTTTAATAATAAAATCTTCTTTTCTTTAGGCCATTTATTTAAGTCATCTAACTCTAAATAATTATAAACCATTTGTCTAGAAACATTTAAATATTTAGCTAGTCTTACTTTAGAAATACCTAATTCTTGTAATAATTCATTTAAACTATTCATAATGATTCTCCTTTTTACTTTACACATTAATTATAAATTACTTAACACTTATCTGTCAAGTAATTCCTTGCATCTTCCCTAGAATTTTAAGAAAGATACCAAAGCTTCTCCCCTCTTTTATAGACATCTTTTATAAAGCCACAACCTAAACATTCTTCACCATGATAAAAAACACATGCTTGACCAGGGGTAACACTTTTAGCTAAAGTTGGATATTTAATTTTTATTTCTGTATCACTTATACTTACAATTTCAATTGGTACTTCTTCTCCTCGATAACGGAATTTAGCTGTTAAATTAGTTGGAAGTTCTCCTAATAAGTTAATGTTATCTAAAGTACAAGCATCACTATATAAATATTTGCTATCTCCAAAGGCTACATATAAAATATTTTTAAGGACATTTTTACCACAGACATAGTGTCTTTTAGTATCGCCACTTAAACCAACATTTCTTCTTTGGCCAATTGTATAGTTCATAAGTCCTGTATGTCTACCAATTACTTCTTTGGTTGCGACATTAACAATATCGCCAGGATTTGGTTTTAAATAGTTTTTAATAAAATCTTGGTAATGACGTTCCCCAATAAAGCAAATACCGGTCGAATCTTTTTTATGAGCAACATTTAAGCCAATATTTTGAGCTATTTCTCTTACCTTTGGTTTGGTGTATTCTCCTAAAGGAAATAAAACATCTTCTAGTTGTTCTTTTGTAATATCAGCTAGAAAATAGGTTTGATCTTTATTGGTATCTTTTGCTTTATATAACTTTCCATCTTTTACTTTGGCATAATGACCAGTAGCAATATAATCGGCTCCTAATTTTTTGGCTTCTTTTTTAAAGAGGTCAAACTTAATAAATTTATTGCATAACATATCGGGATTAGGTGTTCTCCCCTTTTTTAGTTCTTCTAAAAAATAAGTAAAGACATAGTCCCAATATTCTTTGATAAAATCTATGCGGCGAAGAGGTATATTTAAAATTTTACAAGCTTCTTTAGCATCATTATAATCTTGTTCTTGGGGACATATTCCTTCATCTAAAGTAGGATTGCCTAAATAATCGTTATTTACATAAGCATCCCAATTACGCATAAAAAGGCCTTCTACTTCATAGCCTTCTTTTTTTAAAAGATAAGCTGCTACAGCTGAATCTACGCCACCACTAATTCCTACAATTACTTTTTTCATATTTCATCACGTTATATATTATACCATGATTTAGTTTTTTAGTAAATCAGCTCATAAAAAGCATAATTTTAAAAGAATGGTACCCCCGAAAAAGTAAAGAAAGACATCATATAAAATAATTGCTATTAGGGCGATAAGAATATCACGATATTCTTTTTTTAAAATATTTATGTCAAAGGGTTCTTTATGAATAATGCTTTTAATTATACGAGTAACTTTTTTTAATATTATGATTAAGCAAATTATAAAGTTAAGTTTTGTTAATATATTATAAAGTAAGCCATATAAAAAGCCTGGAAATTGAAAGGCACTACTAAAACTTATAAGTGAAAAACTAATACATGATACTTCCCAAAGAAAATATAATACAAATAAAATAGGTCCAATGAAAAAGATGGAACTTGCTAAAATAAGAGCTAAAGTAATTATATGAAGGCCAATAAAGTTTAGAGAATTATTTTCTAAATTACTTTTGATGTTTGTTATATTATCTAACATGGTTGGAGACATTTTTTTGTATAAAATATAACCGGTTATTAAGCCCATAACTAAAATAAAGATTACTATTTTCTTTTGTTTTTTGTTAAGTTTTAAAGTTTTTTTCATTAATTTCATATGGTCCACCATTAAATTATATTGAAAAAGTTTGAAAAATATGATAAATTATATAAGGAAAAAATAAATAAGAGAAATGGAGATTTATTTATGAGTAAAAGAGCAAGAAAAATATTTGCTTGGTGTATGTTAATAGCTATGATTGCTTCTGTTGCCGCAACAGTTATATCATATGCCATTTATAGTTAATAAAGGGTAGTTCTGAAAAATTTAAATAATAACTAATTTATAATTTTATAAGATTTTTTATAGTAGTGGTGTAGGTTTTTCGTTTCAGAACTACGCTTTTATTTTAATATGAAAAGTTTTAAAATTCAAGCAAAAGCGTTCGACAAAATTCGACTAGTATTTTCGACAAAAAATGCTAGGTATTGGAGTGAAAAATAGGAAAGTAAACTTATACAGTATACTTTCCTATTTTTGTAATCCTTCCACTATTTCTTTAAAATTCATACCATGGCTAGCTTTAACTAAAATAATATCTTCATCTTTACAAATATCTTTTAAAAACTTTATTGCTTCCTTATTATTATCAAAGTGATAACTGTTATTAGTTAAAAAGCCCTGTTTTTCGGCTTGTTCATTAATATATTTAGCCATAGAACCTATGGTAATTAATAAATCGATATTTTTCTTAACAATTAAAGAACCTATATCTTCATGAATTTTTTGGCTAAAATCTCCTAGTTCTAAAATATCTCCTAAAACAGCTATTTTTCTTCCTTTAGAAATACTTAAGACATCTAAAGCAAGACGAACGGAGTCATAACTAGCATTATAAGTATCATCAATAATCGTATAACCACTTACTTCTATTTTTTGCATACGGTGTTCTTCTTTAGGAATATTATTTAGAGCAGAAGAAATATCTTCATAACTTACATGTAGTTTTTCACCTATTATAAAAGCTACTAGAGAATTGTATATAAAAGCATCACCATAAACAGGCAAATGCAATAAATGGCCGTTAATGGTAAAAGAACAACCATCTGTTAAATACTTGATTTCTTGGGCTTGATAATCGCTAGGTTCTTCGATACCAAAAGTAATAACTTCTTGATTTTTTTCTTTATTTACCCAGGTATGTAATAAATCGTTATCATTATTAATAATTAAGGGGCCATTTAAGCCTTCTATTATTTCTAGTTTAGCTTTTAAAATATTTTCTCGGCTACCTAAATTACCTATATGACTAGTTCCAATATTCGTGATAACAGCCATAGTTGGTTTAGCAATATTTGTTAAAGTGCTAATTTCGCCTAATTGGCTCATACCCATTTCTAAAACAATACATTCTTCATTTTGGTAATTTAAGATAGTTAAAGCTAAACCAATTTTGGTATTTAAATTCCCTTGGGTTTTTAAAACCGAGTATTTTTGTTCTAAAACAGAAGCGATAAGGTTTTTAGTACTAGTTTTTCCGACACTACCTGTAACGGCTATAACGGGTACTTTAATCTTACTTCTTTTTAATTTAGCAATTTCTACTAAAAAGGCAATTGTATTATCTACAAGTAAAATGTTTTTATCACGATAATGCTCTAGATCTTCATCACTACTAATGGAAGAGACAATACAAGTTTTAGCTCCTTTTGAAAAAGCATCTTTAAAAAACTTATTTCCATCAAAATTTTCACCGATAAGAGCAACGTAAGTATCATTTTTTTTAATTGTTCTAGTATCTTTAGAAAATTGCGTTAATTCATCTTGTTCATTACCAATTATTAATCTAGCATTACTAATCCCTAATACATCTTTTATTTTCATTTGTATCACCTTAAAATATTATATCATAATTCTTTATTTTTTTGACTCATTAAATAGCAACTCATAAATTTCTTGATAGTTTTTAACTAAATGAATTGTCATTTTATTTTTAATATCTGCTGGTATTTCTTCTAAATCGAGAGCATTGGCATCGGGAATAAAAACTTCTTTTATTTGATGGTTAAAAGCTCCAATAATTTTTTCTTTAATGCCCCCTACTTTTAAAATGTCACCATTTAGAGAAATTTCACCAGTAAAAGCAATAGTATTATCTACTTGTTTATTTAAAATTAAACTTAAAATACTAGTAGTAATAGCCGCTCCGGCACTAGGACCATCTTTTTTTACAGCTCCTTCTAAAAAGTGAATATGAATATCACGAATATTAAAATAAAATTCATTTAGAGGGAAGGAGTTTTTTTGAGACTTAATATAGCTTAAAGCGACATTTGTCGATTCTTCCATTACTTTTCCGACCATTCCTGTAATAACAAAATTGCCTTTGCCTTCATAAATACATGTTTCAACCGGAATAATAGCTCCTCCCCCACTAGTAACAGCAAGAGCATTTATACGACCTATAGAGGTATGTTGGCAACTCTCCAAACTATCATATTTGGGTATTCCTAAATATTCTTTTAATCTGACTTTACTTATTTTAGTTCGTTCATTAATTTTACCCATAACGACTAGTTTACGAATAATTTTTTCAATATTTCTTGTTAAATCTCTTACACCTGCTTCAGCAGTATAAGCAGAAATTAAGAAAAGAAGCATTTCATCACTAATAGAAATAATTTTATTAGGTATTTTATTTTCTTCTAAAATACGAGGTATTAAATATTTTTTGGCTATATCTAGTTTTTCATAATTGGTATAACTAGAAAGTTCAATGATTTCAAGGCGATCTTTTAAAGCGCTAGGAATTGTATCTAGAGTATTTGCTGTTAAGATAAAGAAAATATGCGATAAATCAAAGGGTTCTTCAATATAGTTATCTATGAAGTCGGTATTTTGTTCTTTATCTAGAATATCTAGTAAAACGCCAGTAGGATCATCTTTACTATTTATATTTAGCTTATCAATTTCATCAATTAAAATAACGGGATTTTTACTACCACATTTTCGTAAAGCTTGAATAATTTTACCGGGATTTGAACCCATATAGGTTCTTCTATGTCCGATAAGTTCTGATGAGTCATTTAAACCACCAACACTAATTTTATAAAACTTGCGATTAAGAGCAAAGGCTATTTGTTTGGCAATACTACTTTTACCAACACCAGGAGGTCCTACTAAACATATAATTGGGCTTTTAATATCTTTGTTATTATTTTTTAGAGCCACATATTCTAATATACGATTTTTAATTTCTTCTAAACCATAATGGTGTTCATCTAATGCACTTTTAATATCTTCTAAATTATTATTTTCAAAAGTAGTTTTATGCCATGGTAAGTGAAGAACCCATTCTAAATAGTTGCGGATCATTGCCTGTTCTGGAGATAAATCATTAGTGTATTCCAACTTTTTAATTTCACTTGCTAATTTATTGTAGGTTGATTTTGGTAAATTTAGAGTTTCTAATTCTTCTAAATAAGTAGTGGCAATTTCATTTTTATTATCACCTAATTCATGCTCTAAAATTTTAACTTTTTCTCGTAAAATAAATTCTTTTTGACTTTGTTCTAAACTACTCTCTAGTTCATGTTCAATCTTTTTATCTAATTTTACAACTTCTAGTTCGACTAAAATATCCTTAAGTAAAGATTTAGCTCGATACATGGCATTTAATTCTTCAACATATTCTAGACGTTTATGAAAAGATAAGGGAATAAAAGAACAAATCGTATCAGTTAAAAGTGATAAATCATCAATAACTTTAATTGTCGATAAAATGCTATTTGATACATGGGAAGAATTCACAACATATTCTTGCATGATTTCGTTAAGTTTTTTAATGATTGCTTTTTGTTCTACTTCATCAAATTTTGGTAACTTAATATCGGTAATACTAGCTTCTAGTATATCTTCATTTTCCGTATTATTAGAAAACATGACAATTTTAACTCTTGTTTCCCCTTTTAAAGTAATTCTAATATTACCATTAGGTAATTCTATTTTGCTTTTAATTTTGCCAATAACTCCAACATCAGGTAAGTCTTGGACTTCGGGAGATTCTTCTATTTGATTATGAGGAGTAATTACTAAAACTTTCCGATTATATTTTTTAGATGCTAGTTTGATAATTTCTTTACTTATATTATTACTTAATTCAATTTTAACTTCTTGATTAGGCAGTAAGATTAATCCTTTAAGAAGCATAACTGGTAAAAGTTGTTCCATATTGCTCACTCCCATCAAAAATACTCTTTCTATTATAAATAAATCTTCTGCGTTTGTCTACTTAATTTGCACAAAATATACAACAAAAAACACCAAAACTATTTTTTAAAAGCTTTGGTGAATTTGGGCCATATTCCATAATGGTCAGGCGTATGTTCAGGTAGTTGGTAAATATCATGTCCAGGATATTCATTTCCTTCAACTAAAAGAGGTCCTTTATTTGAAAAACAGACGTCCCAACCAATGTAGTGCATTTCTTTTACAACAAGTGAGGCTTCCTTAACAAGTTTTAAGGCTTTATCCCAATCAGGGAAAACAAACCCTTTAATTTTAGCTTTGGTGGCTGGGTGATAAGCATATAAATTTTTCTTTTTATCAATAGCTTTATCTAAAACTTCTCCTGTTTCTTCATTAACAGGCGCTACCATGCCACCACTGTTAAAATTGTCGACATATTTGCCATTACCAATCCGAAAATAAGCACAAATAATATGTGGGGTTCTATCATCATCAACAATTGTTACGATTCGAACAGTATTTATAGCATCGGGATAAATTTTTGATACGGCTTCATCTTGAATAATTAATTCTTCTAATTCATAATTATAGCCCTCTTTAGTTAAATAAGCATAAATTTCTTCTAAAGAATTATAATCTTTGGTATTTATTTTTAGAATACCTTTACCACAAGTACCAATAACAGGTTTAGCCATAAATATAGAGTGTTTCTTCATAAATTTTAAGACATCTTCTTTAGAACTTTTATTTACCTCGATAAAGTCTCTTTTTATATAATCTTTAAAGAGCGTATTAAATTCTACTTTATTCCGAAATAGATGATTAAATTCTGGGTTATTATATTTTTTTACTAAATCATTATTTCTTCCTCTTGTTATATAAGTATCTCTTTGTTCGTCCGTTAAATTATACATTTCAAACAAATCATAATCAGCATAACCAGCTCCATATTTTATAGCACACTTACGCATATCATTAAAAATATGTATCCGTGATTTCCCAGTTTTTTTATGAATACTATTTATTTTATTTAACATGGTTTTATAATCCATTTTAAGAGCTCTTTTCATTAAATATTTTATATTTGGCAAAATTATCACTTTCTTTCTTTATTATTATACCATGAAGAAGGAATTTGCAAAAGATAAAACTAGTTTTTAATTTAACTGATGCTTTTACTTCATTTTTTAGGTTTTAAAAACTATCCTTAACAAGGATAGCCTTTTTCTTAATTATTTTCTTTTAATATTTCAATTGCCCGGTGCATTTTCATATCATATTTGACAATATCTAATGAACCATAAGCTTTAAGTAGCTCTTCTTTGGTAATACCATAGTTTTCAGCCATTTCTTTTGATCTAGCTTCTACTTCTTCATCTGTAAAATCAATTTTTTCAGCATCAGCAATAGCTTCTAGTAAATAGCGATATTTCACTCTTTTAGTTGCTTCTGGAGCCATTTGTTCATGTAATTTTTCATGAGTCATACCTGTAATATTCATATAATCTTCCATTTTAATGCCTTGCATTTTTAGTTGATCTTCAAATTGGTGGATCATACGGTGAACTTCATCATCAATAATTTCGGGATTAATTTCTACTTTCATGTTGCTACTAGCTTTATCTAAACATGCTTCTACAAATTCATCTTCAATTTCAGCATTCTTACGGTCTAATAATACTTTTTCTACTTCACCTAAAAATTCTTCTTTAGTTTTAATATTGTCATATCCTAAATCTTGATAGAAATCTTCATTTAATTCAGGAATAATACGTTCTTTTATTTCTCTTACCGTAACATTAAATTTAACTTCTTTACCCTTTAAGTCAGCTACATAATCATCAGGGAATTTTAAATTCAATTCTTTAGTCTCACCAATACTCATTCCAACTACGCCTTCTTCAAAGCCCGGAATAAAGGTGTGAGAACCAATTTCTAATGGATAGTTTTCTCCTTTGCCACCTTCTAGAGGCTTACCATCAACAAAACCTTCAAAATCAATAACAGCTGTATTTCCAACTTCTACTTTGCCCGTTTCTTTAGGGGAAATTTCCGCAAATTGATCTTGAATTCTTTTTACTTCAGCCTCAATTTCTTCTTTTGATACTTTGGCTTTTTCTTTCTTTAAGCCCATCTTTTTGTATTCTCCTAAAGTTACTTCTGGTTTAGATATAATTGTAAAAGTAAAAGTAACTTGATTTTCATTAATTTCTTTAACATCTAATTTTGGTTCTACTACCGGAAGGGCTTTGGCTTCTTCTAAAGCTTTTTGATAAGCATTATCCATAACAAAATCAACAGCGTCCATAAATAAAGACTCTAAACCAAAGTTTTTAATATAAATATCTTTGGGAGCAGCACCTTTTCTAAAGCCATCAATATGAACTTCTTTTACTCTTTTTTTATAAGCTTTATCAAGAGCTTTTTGCCAATCTTCACCACCAACGGTAATTGTAATTTCTTTTGTGTTTTTCATATAATACATTCCTTTCAAACGATATTATTATAACGTAAATTCGTATCTTTTACAAGCTTATCTTACAAAAATTGGATCATCTTTTTTAATATATTGTTTGAGAAAATTAATTTTGTCTAAATTATTATCAAAGATTAAATCACAAAGAAGTAAAGCGTCTTTAATATAAGGAACATGGTAGCTAGTAAAGTCTTTGGGTTTTAACTTTTTAAAGATAGAATTAATTCGTTCTTCATCATAAGTAGGGCTTGTTACATATTGCATGAGTTTTAAATAAAAATTGACAGTATTTTGGATAGTAGTCAGGCTTAAAGTGCCATTGGCACAACGTATTTCAATGGTATTATTTCTTTCTTCTTTTTCTGTTAAATGACTATAATTTAGAAAATTTAGAGCACAATTTTTATTTAGATGTAAAAACATTGGTTCTTCTAAATAATCTAACATGTAAGGCATAAACTGATATTTTAGTGCTGTTTCTTGAGCTATAGGGTGGGCAAAGGATAAGATACTTGATCTTTCATATTTACTTTTGCCATAACTAAAACGGAAAATAACATGTTCAAAAATACACCATACTTTGATAAAACGAATAACATTTTTTATATCAGTACCAAATATTTGAGAACCAACATGAACATGTAAACCATTTTTATCCGTTATATGGGCTTTTAATTCTTTTAAAATAGTTAAAGCTTCTTTTAAAGTATCCCAATCTTTTTTGGTATCATGCAAAATATCGGTATCTACTTCTCCTCCAATAATATAATTATCAGCTTTATAACTACAGCTTTTATCATAGACATTAAGCCAATTTTTTAAGTTTTCGCTTTCTTTAAATCTTTTTTCCACATAAAGAAGAAGAATATCACAAAATTCAATTTCAACACCAAAACTAAATCTTTTATCTACATTTAATGTAGATCGTCTTTTTATTTGATAATCTCGCAATTTAATTAATAACCATTCTAAATCTTTTTTAGGCATATTTTGAAATAAACCTTGATAAGCTAAATATTCTTTCATTTAAAAACCCCATCACTTGGGGAATATTATACTACTATTAAGTTAAAAAGGCAATTAAGTTAAGAAATTTATCGGCAAAGATAAAGACAATAGCCATACTAGCTATTAAGAAGGGGCCAAAAGGTACTTCACTATCTTTATTTAAAAGAATACTTGCAATCGCATAAGGCATGGCTAGTAAGCTGGATAAAATAATTGATACTAAACCTAGTTTTAAACCGAGAATTAGACCAATAATACCTGCTAACTTGATATCGCCTCCACCTAGTGCTTCTTTTTTAAATATTTTTTTACCAATAAAACCTATTAAAAGCATGACTAAAAATAAAATTGCTCCCCAAAGTAAATGTAAGCCAGCATCTTTAAAACCATGAAAATAGGCTCTTAAAATAAGTATTAATAGGCCTGATACGATTAGGGGGCTATCTAGTATGATCATATATTTAAAATCACTTATAAAAATAATTAAAACGAGACCAGCTATAATTAAAGAAGCAAAAAACTCATAACTAATACCAAAATAATAGTAACTTATTAAAAAGACTAAAGCATTTACAACCCCCATGAAAAGATTAAAAATCCAAGAGTTTTCTTCTTTAGGAATTATTTCAGGAACTAATAATGGAAGTCTTTCCCCAATAAAAGCATATCCTAAACCTAAAACAAAGCCTATTAAAAATAATACAATAATAATCATCTAATCACCTACCCTATCTGTCCATATAAACTAAACATTGGTATAACGACCGCTAGTATAACTATACCTACTATTAAAGCTAAAATAACAATCATAATGGGTTCTAGGAAACTTTTTAAATTCGTAACACGTGATTTATGTAAATCATTAAAATAACTAGCCACTTTCTCCATCATCAAAGATAATTCACCGGTTGCTTCTCCAGTTACAATCATGTAGTAACAAGCATCTGGTATACACCATTTATGATAGAAAGATTTACTTATTTTCTCGCCCCTTGCAATATTACTAATTGTTTCCATCATAATATCTTTATATACTTCATTATTTGTTATATTTGATAATATTTCCATACTACTAGTAATATAAACACTGTTACGAAGTAAACTTGCAAAAGTTTTGGTAAATATCGTTAATTCATGATAAATAATGATTTTACCAAAGAAAGGAAGGTGCATACCAAAACTTTGAATAGCTTTTCTTATTCCTTTGCTTTTTTTATATAAAAATAGTAAAGATATAATAACAATTAAAGCAATAATTAGAATAATATCTAAATGGGATGTTATATATTTACTTAAATTAATAATAGTTAAAGTAAAGCCACTAACTGTAATACCAGCTTGATCATAAATACGTATAAATTCCGGTATAACATATACCATGATAAATGTTAGAATAGCTATGGCAAAAACTAAAAGAATGGTTGGATAAATAATAGCACTAATCATTTCTTTTCTTGTTTTATCAATTTCTGTATAATAACTAGCCATATCATCTAAAGTTTTAATAATTTCTCCAGTTGCTTCTGCACTTTTAATCATGTTAATTAATAAGGGAGGAAAGATTTTACCTTGATTTTCTAGGGCTTTACTAAAACTCTCTCCAAGCGTTAATTCATAAGATATAGCTTCATATAATTTTCTTTTCTTTTTATCATTTTTCGCTTGCTCTTTCATAATATGAATGGTGTCATTTAAAGTAAGACCAGCTTTTAAATAAGTGCAAACTTGAGTTAACCAGAAAATTAAATCTTTATGAGACATTTCTTTATCTTGCTCTAAACCAATCTTTTTGAAGAAATTGGCCATTCCAGCTTTTTTAATTTGATAAACATCAATGCCATCACTAGCTAAAAAGTTATGTAAAGTCATTTTGTTAGTAGCACTCATCACGCCTTTTATTTTATGGCCATTCTTATCCATTCCATAATAAGTATAATAATCTTTACTGACTTTACGAGAATTTATTTCTCTTTGCATCTCGTTAATTAAGGCTTGTTTTTCTCTAGCAATTCTATTTCGTTCATCAAGACTTAAAACAATTTGTTCTTCTTTTTCTTCTAAAGGAATATTATCATTAATTAATTCTTCTGGTTGTATTTTCTGTTCTCTTCTTTTAAAATCTTTTTTATCTAAATAATATCTAATTATATTATACCAAGCATCAAAGAAAACAAACTTTAAGCCAATAAAGAAATGCTTAATAAAACTAATAATAAATGTAAAAGGTGCTATTAATATTTTCATATATCTTCCCTACTCTAAAAAAATTATATCATAAAATTAATAATAGTTCTACTAAAAAACAAAAGTAGAGAAAACTCTACTTGAATATATCATTATAAATAATTATAAAGCATAGATGATTAGCTAGCTCCAACTACTTTGAATGGATCTGATGTTGTTCCTAGACCGCTTATTTCGGTATCAGCTTTAATATTAATTACTGGGCGCACACCAGCCGTGTTATCCAGGTGCGGAGCACTGAGGTAGCCATTCGAATCCACACCGAACACGTGAGCCCTGCTGCTATAGAAATACGGAGACATGGTCCAATATGCTGCATTATTATATAAGTAATAACTACTATTACTTGAACCATTTACTCCTCCTGCAAAGGCTACTTCATCGGCGGTTATTAGTCCGATTGGTGTTGGTGTACTATTATTTTCACCCGGTGTAACTTTTAATGCTCCATTCCCTTCACTACTTCCTGGCGTTGTATATAAATCATTATCTTTATCTGTACATTTGAAGCTTGGATTTTTTCCACTTACTAGTCTTATATAAGCTCCATAATAGGTAGTAGTAGTTCCTGTTCCACCTAATCCATTACTACTGCTGCTACTGGTACTTGGTGTTCTATCTCCACAGAACCCTGCATTTCCCTCTAGATACTCAACTTCATCGGCTAAGTTACTTATATACCAATTATCTAATGTTGTTTTTATTCTACTATTGGTTGTTAATCCATGCACTTGTCCACTTTGGTACATATACCCTACATACATATTATTAGTATATGAGCTATTGAATGCTTGGCTTGTATTTATCATGGTACTATTTCCTGTTTGGGCTGTACTTGTTCCATTATAGATTAATCTTATACTTCCATCTCCATTTATTCGTACTATTCTCCAATAAAGTGGTTGTTCGCTACTGTTAGTTCCGAATTGGAACCAATTATCGGTTGGATTACCTGCAAAATAATATACTTCGCCAAAATCATCATATTGACTTTCATTCGCCGATTTATATACTGTTCCTGTTGTTGTATTAGTTACCGTTGATGAAAAACTTGTTCTTGTTAATACTGTTGAGTAATGGGCCAATATAATCTCACTAACCGCTGCACTCTCATCAAAATACAAATAGCACTTCATTCCTTTTTTAGTTATAGGACTTATTGTTAATGTTTGGGTATCCATATCATAAGAAAGAGTAGCACCATCTTGTATAGCTTCTCCTATTTTACAATAACTTTTTTCTTCATTAAATTCATATCCACTTGAAGGTATATTGTCTGTTTGAATATATTCTTCTCCTTCTTGGATATATGCTCCAATCAAGTTATTATTTAGTTCTTTTGTAACACTTTCTTTATTTATTGAACTATTATTTAAAATATTAGTTCTATTTTTTATAATTATACCAATACATAATACTAATACTATTAATGCTCCTAATAAAACTTTTCTTTTCCTATTCTTCATCTTAATATCCTCTTTTCCGATCAGTTATAAGCTCCACTTCATTTATCTTTTATCAAAAAACTTTACTATAGATGATGAGTTTCCTAGCTTATAGTTAAATTATAAAGTGAGCTAGATAAAAAGTCAAGAAAAATGTTTCTATTTCGCCAATATTTTTAAATTGTTCAAAAAACATGAGAATATTAAAATGGTGGTAAAAATGATGTACAGTGACAAGTTAATAGAATTAAGAGAAGATAAAAATATAAATCAGCAAGAATTATCAAAGGAGTTAAATATTGATAATAGTTTGCTAGCTAAATATGAAAAGGAATATTATATTATCCCTATTAAACATTTAAATACATTAGCTAATTACTTTGATGTTTCAATTGATTATTTATTTGGATTAAGTGATAAACTTAATTATAAAAACAATAATAGTGAAGTAGATGCTTTAAAAGTTGGGGAAAGATTAAAAGAGTTCCGGAAAGAAAATAAACTAACTCAAGTTAAGTTAGCTAAAATATTAAATATGGCTCGTTCAGCTCTAGCTAATTATGAACGTGGTAGAAATGTTATTGCTACTCCCTTTTTATATACAATATGTACTAGATATAATATTAGTGCTGACTATCTTTTAGGCAAAATAAATAATCCTAAATATTTGAAATAACTATATTTAGGATTTTTTTCTGTGTCGAAAATATACCTCGAATTTTGTCGAACGGTTTTTCTTGCTTTTTTAGGCTTGATACTTCATAATAGTAACTTGAGCATTAGGTGCAATGTATGCCTTTATTCTTTTCCATACTATTGTCTACTTCTTTACTCCTAGGGGGTGGTTGTTAGAAACGAGGTGGAAGAAAATGAAGGTTCGGTTAAAAGTAATTTTGCCAAGAATAAAGAAAAAAATAACATTGACCTTAGCGATCAATGTCTCCAACAAATAGGCATTGGTTTGCTAACCTAATGCTTACAAATTGATTATATCAAACTTTAGATTATAATACAATAAAAATATGATTAATGATTAAAGAATTTCTCGTTAATTTTCACATATACTATAGTAGGTGGTTATTATGTTTGGAAATCCTTATGGAACAGGACTTAACTTTACTAAAGTATTATCTGGTATATCAAAAACACTTAATGTTGCTAATCAAGTTATTCCTATTTATAAAGAAGCTAAACCAATGATAAATAATGCTAAAACTATATTAGGAGCTCTTAAAGATATAGGAAAAAGTAATAATAAAACTACTGCTTCTAATAATAGTAATAACGTTTCTATAAAAAAAGAGGAGACCTCTATTAAAAATATTTCTTCTTCTAATGCTCCTCGCTTCTTTTTATAAGAACTTTTAAATCCCAAATATTTTTTAAATGCTTTAATCTTTTTTTTAACTTGCTTTTAGGAATGTGTTTTAAAACTTCTTGTTCTTTTTCTAAAAGATAAGTTAAGTATTCTTTATTATTACTACGTCCATACTTTAAAGATAATCTATTTTCTTTTTGATAATTTTTGGTAACTAGCATAATTACATAGTATTTCTTATGCTCATATATGGCTATTTCCCTTTCTATATATAACTTATGTTCATATAATTTCTTTCGTAAGATATCTAAATTGTTATGGCTACATAAAATATATTTATTAATATTTTTAGGAGCATAACGAATAATATCTAAAATGCTACTGGTTCCCATACCAGAGATAACAGCGGTATCAATATTTGTATTTGCTATATTTTTAAAACCATCAGATAAAATGGTTTCAATATCTAGTTTATGCTCTTGGATATTAGTTTTAGCAATATTTAGGGCATTTTCGTTTATATCACTGGCATAAACATTTTTACATAATTTATTTTCTTTTAAATAGATAGCTAAATAAGCATGATCACAACCAATATCTACTACAGTATCTTGGGTATTTATGAAAGATGCTATAGCTTTTAATTTTTTATTAATCATTAGTCAGATAAAAAATCCTTTAACTTTTTAGCCCTAGATGGGTGACGTAATTTTCTTAAAGCTTTCGCTTCAATTTGACGAATACGCTCTCTAGTAACATTAAATTTCTTACCAACTTCCTCCAAAGTATGACAAGTTCCATCAATAAGACCAAAACGAAGTTCAAGTACTTCTTGTTCTCTTACTTGTAAAGTCATTAAAACACTTTTAATTTCTTCTTTTAATATTTCATTAGTAGCATATTCTTCTGGCGACATGCTTGATTCATCTTTAATGAAATCACCAAGATGAGAGTCATCTTCTTCCCCAATAGGCGTTTCTAGGGATACTGGTTCTTGACTAATTTTTATTACTTCACGTACTTTATCAATACTAATACCCATTTTTTTGGCTAGTTCTTCTTCACTAGGTTCACGATTTAATTCAAGAGTTAATTGACGTTGGATACGACTCATTTTATTAATAGTCTCGACCATATGAACAGGAACACGAATAGTTCTTGCTTGATCAGCTAAAGCACGAGTTATGGCTTGTCTAATCCACCAAGTTGCATAAGTAGAAAATTTATATCCTTTATCACAATCAAATTTATCAACAGCTTTCATTAAGCCAATATTACCCTCTTGGATTAAATCAAGAAATAATAGACCTCTTCCAACATATCTTTTAGCAATACTAACAACTAAACGTAAATTTGACTCTGCTAGTTTATTTTTGGCTTCTTCATCACCGGAAGCTACTTTCTCGCTTAATTCTAATTCTTCTTCGGGAGATAATAAGCTAATGCGTCCTATTTCTTTTAAATACATACGAACTGGATCGTTAATATTAATATCTTTGGTTATTTCACTATCATCTAAAAGAACAGGCTCTTCTAAATTTTTAGGAACACCATCACTATCAGTTTCCTCTTCTTCACCTTCGGCAATAACTTGAATATCATTTTCCATTAACTCATTATAAATTTTATCTAATGAGTCATTATCTACATCTAAACCTTTTAAACTTTCTACTATTTGTTCAAAAGTAACATATTTTTTTTCTTTTCCTATTTTAATTAAATCCTTAAGACGTTCATCTACTGATTTAATTTCGACAATTTTTTGCGCTGTTTTAGTCTCTTCTTCATTATTTTTCATTTACCTACACATCCTTTTTTTAAATTTAATAATTTTTGAGCTAATTCTAATTCTTCACTCACGTCCATAGAATTAGCTATTTTATTTTTTAAATCTTTTATTTCATTTTTTGTCATTTCTTGTTTAGCAATACAAATAAATTCCTCAAAAGCATTCATTTCTAAATCAATAGCTTTATTCATTTTTATTATTTCCATGGCATCATCAACTATGTAATCTTTCGTACTAATAAACGAAATAAAAGAACTTAATTCGATATTTTTGCTGTTTTCATAGAAGTAAATAATTTCGTTAGCAATACTACGATATTTTTTTTCGTCAAAATACCCTAATTCTTTTTTAAACTTTTCGACAAATTTACCGTCATTCATCATGAAGTAAAGAATGTTTTGACAAGCTTTATCATACTTCGAAAATTTGGTTTTGGCAAGCTTTTTTGGTGGAGATTCACTAATTTTAGGAATATTTAATTTAGCAAATTCACTATGAAGTAAATCTAGCGATACATCATAGTCAGTACTAATTTTTTTTAGGGTTAATTCTCGGGTTAGTTCATCAGGGAGATTTTTTAAATCTTTAATAATTTCTTTGATGTAACTGGCTAAATCATCTACCTTGCTTAAATCTTTATCTCTTTTAAAATATTTGAGCTTAAAATCTAAAAAAGAAAGAGGATTTTCAATGTTTTTTCTTAAAGCATCTACCCCATTTTTTAAGATATATTCATCAGGATCCTTGGGACCACTTATTCTTACTATTTGGGGAGTTAAACCAGCATCTTCTAAAATAGTTCCATTTTGATAAGTAGCTATTTCTCCAGCATTATCATTATCAAACATTAAAATAATATTTGCTCTTAAGCTTTTTAAAATGGATACTTGTTCTTTGGTTAAACTAGTTCCCATTAAAGCTAAAACATTTTTTAAGCCAGAAGAATACATTCTTATCGCATCCATGTTTCCTTCTACTAAAATAACTTCTTTTTTTCTTTTAATTTCGGCTTTGGCTCGGTGATAATTAAATAATATTTGTCCTTTTTTAAAAATTACGGACTCTTTGGAATTAATATATTTGGCTTGCTCATTATTTTCGTAAATACGACCGGTAAAACCTACTACATTGCCATCTAAATCATGGATAGGAAACATAATGCGGTATTTAAAAACATCATTTATATAGCCATCATGCTCATTAACAAGACCTAATTTTAGCAAACTTTCTTGGCTATACTTTTTACTTAATAATAGTTTATTTAAAGAAACATTAGAACCTAAAGCTAAACCTAAAGAAAAATCTTTTATAACCGTTTCATCTAAAGCTCTTTGCTTTAAATATTCTTTAGCGGGTTTTCCTTCTCCACTTTGAAGATTATTTTGATAAAACTTTAAAGCAAGAGACATAATTTCATATTCTTCTTTGTTAGCTTGCGGTTTTTCTTTGGTTATTCTTCCATGAAAAGGTATGCCACATTTATCAGCAACAATTTTTACTGCTTCTAAAAATTTGACATTTTCATACTCACTTACAAAAGTAAAAACATTACCGGCAGCTCCACAAGAGAAGCATTTATAAATTTGTTTTTCTTCAGATACACTCATACTAGGTGAATGATCTTCATGAAAAGGACAGACGCCAAAATAGTTTTTACCTTTTTGGGTAAGTGGAATATAACTAGAAATGATATCAATGATATTGGCACTCTTACGAATTTGTTCAATTTCATTATCTGTTACCATATCATCACCCCTCTAATTTGCACTTCTAAATATATTTATTACCCGTACCCCCTAAAAATCCTTTAAAAAAATGCAAATTTTTTAATTTTTTTGCATTTTTTAGATATTTTGAGCTATTTTTTCCTTATTTTTTAAAATTCCATAATAAATTGTTTGTGTAGCAGAATTATTTTTAGTACAGGTAATTAAAGTTATCATATCTTCGTTTTCTTCTTTTAAATATAAGATACCGGTTTTACTTTGATATTCAATATCTATAATTTCATAAATCCAAATATAATTATCATAATATAGTTTTATTTCATCTTTTAATTGCAACTTATATAAATCTTGGAAATAAGCATTATGACCATTTCCGGAATGGGCTGCTAAAATGATATAGCTATTCTTTTGATCCGGAAAAATGCTTTTTTTATGAACAAAAATATTTTTATTGACATTATTTTCTTTACTATTTATTTCATAAAGTTCTCTTTTTAAAGCAATGCTTTCAATTTCTAAAATAGCAAAGTAATCATTTTCTTCTAAATGTTTCTCTAAAACGATGTCATAATTTTGTTCTTCTATTTTATACATAGCAAAAGTACTTAAGGGAATAATGATACTTACGAGGATAATACAAGCTCCTAGAAATTTCCATTTAATCATGATTACAAAGATATACTCCTAAAAGAAGACAAAGGCTGGAGAATAGTATGCTTAAGAAAAATTCATTGGTTCCGGTAAGAGGGACTTCGACTTTTAGGCGATTCGTTATAAGTAAACTATTTAAAATGTTATTTTTTACTTGGACTTCCATAAAACCTTCTAATAATTCATAGTCGTCTAAAGTATTAAGTTCTTTAATATAGTATAGTCCTTCTAATAAGTTTTCAATCGTAATTTTACCTTCTTCATTGGTGTAATACTCTTCTATTAAATTTTGATCTTGATCATATAAGCCAAACAAAACTCCCGGAATAGGTTTTAAGGTTTCATCATCTACTTTTATAATTTCTAACGAACCATTTTGTAATTTATTTAGGACTTCTAGAGTAATTACTTCTTGTTCTTTCGTGATTTTAAAAGATATTCTCTCTTCTGTTTTTTGATAATTTTTAGGAGCTGTTAGCTCGATTAATTCATAGGAACCATATGGTATGTTTTCTATTAATAGTTTGCCATCTTTAGTTTTAAAGATATCTATACCATCTATTTTTAAATACTCTTTAGTATCTACATTATAAATTTGAAATTCTGCTTCTTCCATAATAAAATCTTTGGTAGCACTATCTTTTTTCTCAATAAGCAGTGAACCCTTTATTTTCTTATTTCTAATAATAAGACCAGATGAAGTGGGACTATCTTCATTAACAGTTAAGATAATATCTTGCGATAGATTATAACCAACTGTGGAAGCTGTTTGTCTTAATATATATTTACCAAAGGGAAGTATTAGGGAAAATTTACCATATTCATTAGTAGTAAAACTAGTTATTAATTTACCGGTTTCATAATCTAAAACATCAAAGCTAGCTTTTTTTTCTAATTCTAATTCTCCATCTATTTCTTCTAAATATTTTTCAATAACTATTTCTTTTTTAATTAAGTGATCACTCACTTCTAAAACAATATCTTTATCTGTTACTTCAAAATAGATTTTTTCAGGATTTAGGGCATAACCATAAGGAGCTTCTAACTCTTGCAAATAATATTCTCCTTGATGTATTTCCTCTAAATAAGCATTACCCTCATCATCAGTTATAATTTCAGCATAACCAACACCATCTAAATAGAAAATACCATATTTAGCTCCTTTTAAAGATAAGGCTGGTTCACTATCACTTTTTTTCGTTAATTTTACACTAGGGAAAGCTACATGAAATTCTAAAGAACCGGCAGGATAGGCAATTTTACCACTGTTAATAACGGTTTGGCTATTGGGATTATAATATATTTTAGGAATGTTTTTAATATCGGGGACTTTATTAAAGAAAAGCATTTGGGTTCCTGGAGTATCAAAATTAACAGTAAGTTCATTTCCATTAACTTCGTAATTTAAATTGTATTTATCAATATGAAAACCACTTAAAACATTATTGGTATCAGTAAAAGTTAGAGTATCTCCTAGTTCTACTTCAATAGGAGTAGCATTTTCTAGAAAAGAAGGAACTATCATATGGGCATCAACATCTTTTTTTATAGCGGCTATTTCTTGGGATAGTGTATTTGTTTTGTTATTATTACTATCGACAAAATAAATTTCGCCTTTTCCTTCTAATAAATATTCCCAAATTATAAACTGGGTGGCGGCATACCATTTAATATCCGTTCTATCTTGATAACCATAACCATAATGAGCTATTGTTCGAGCATGGTTCCATTGTTCATAAGTTAGATCAATCGGAAAGAAATCTAGGGATTGATAAGCTTCAAAATAACCATCTTTTAAAATAACGCCTGGTTCTACACAATAAACTAATTCATTGGTTGTTTCATTAATGATTTGATACATCTTTTTATATTTTTCTACAGTAGGTGTTTTTAAATAAAGACGTATACCGGGAATTTCTTCCCCTAAAGAAATATAAGCTTGTTCAGCTTTAACTGTATTTTGGCCTATTATAAAAGCTAAAACACATAATAAACACATTATTATTTTTTTCATCTTAATCCTTTTCTAGATCAAAAGAAAACCCGTAAAAATACCTACTTATCCCGAGAATAAGAATTTTTACGAGTGAATGGTTTTACTATAACACATTGATTATTTATTGTAAATACTTTTTCCCAAAAAAAGACTAATTTTATAGAAAATTAGTCAGGTGTGTAAAGTTAAGTGGTTCATTCCTTCCCTTTACGTATATAATCATACCAAAAAATTTTCTAAAAGTAAATACTTTTTTTGTCATTTTTTGAATTTTTTTACAATTATTTTGTCAATTAAAGGAATTAAGAAGCTAATTAAGAAAATACTTATATAACTAATTTCGTAAATAGGAAGAAATATGCCGAAAATGGCTGTTAGAACTCCTATTAATAAACCATAAATAATCATTCCTGTTTTAGTAGCCGGACTATGAGTTAAGTCGGAAGCAACAAAGAGGAAGCCAAAATAAATACTTCCATTTAATAAGCTGGATAAAAAGTTAGTCTCTTTCGTTAGAAAATACAGAATTAAACTTATTATAAGAAAAGATAAACTAGCCATTAGAGGGATCAATTTTTTATAAAAGCGACACATAAATAGAATAATAGCACTTATACTTAAGAAAAATAGACTGCTGGTAGCAATACCACTTACTTGATAGCCAAAGAATAAATCAAAGATGTCATAATTAAAAGCATTTAATTTTTCAGCAACATTTAAATAAGAATAAGATCCTATAAATAAAGTTAAAATGATTAGTATTCTAGATGAGGCTAAAAAGTTAAAATCGTGTTTTTTAGCTAGATAACTAGTAGTAAATAAGGCGATAAATAAAAGAATGGGATATATTATTTTATTGGTATTTATGGATATGGAACAAGCTATAATTAAGCTATAGAGGATATATTCCCATTTATTTTCTTTATTTAAATAAGATACTAAAAAACCTACACCTATACTTATTAAATAAAAATATAGGGGAATTAACAGATCAAGAAAAGAAATAAAACTATTTTGATAAAGCATTATGCCGTTTTTATAGAAACTAAATAAAATAAGGGGAATTAATGCTATAAAATATGTTTTAAGTAAACTATTTTTATCTTTAGAATAATGTACATAAGGAATATTATTCATTATTATCTTTCCTCCAATACTTATTAAAATTAATATATACAGGACAAATATATGAACATAAGCCACATTTTAGACATATATTTTTCTTTTGTTCAAAATAGTGGGGATCACTAAAAAGGTTTGGATATAAGCCTTTGGGGCAAACATCATGACAAGCTCCACATTTTAGACAATTTAAGCTTACTTTTGCTTCTTCTTTTTTCATAATTAAGATGCTATCTAAATAAGAAGTAACTACAAAATTAGCTATATCTATAATTTTTCCTTGCATTAAGCCCCCAGCGATAAATAAAACATCTTTTTCTTTAAATTCTATTAATTCATTTAATATATCTTTTAATAATACTCCTATTTTGCACTGAATAACCATAGGATTTTTAATAGCATTCCCACTAATAGTAATTAGTTTATCACTGGGACATCTATCTCTTTTTAAAGTGTTGTAAGCATCATAAAAAGTGCTTGCTTTAACAACAACTGTATTTTCTTCATTCAGCCCTAAATAGGATAAAAGAAATTCAGTTTTTCCCAGTAAATAAAGATTAGGTAACATCTTTAATTCAATATGGGGATACATTCCTAAATCACTCATTAAGTTACTAATATTTTCACTGCTGTTTGATTTTACACAGACAATAATATGCTCTAAATGAAACATATTATCTAAATCATCTAATAACTCTAAAAATACATCATAATATAAAAATAAATAAAAGTTTTCCGTTACAACATATAACTCATCATCTATAGCATTTAACACTAAATTCTTTTTATTTTTTAATTCACTAGATAATACTTTAAGGGCTTCTTCTGGCAAAAATTTTCTTTTCTTGGTCCCCTCTTTTATTCTTTGTTCTTCAAAATCATTTTCGATTTCTAAATAATATAGAGCATCATCAAAAGAAGACATTTTTTTAAGACTTTTTACAATACCTGATATAGGACTAATGCTTGTTGTAGAAACATCACTACCAATTTTTACTTTTTCATGGGGATTTACTAGCAGTTTATCTTCCTTTTTTATGGGAATATAAACATAATCAGGTTTTAAATATTTTTCAGGTATACTAGAAACTAGTACACTTTCATCTTTTTTTAATTCTATTAACTTTTGCATTACAACACCTACTTATTCTTTTTTTCTAGATCTTTTTCTTTTAAATATTCTTGCAAACGAATAGCTGTAGCTTCCGGAATAATTTGGGATAGTTCTTCAATACTAGCATTTTCTAGTTTAGTAATACTACCAAATGCTTTAATTAACTCTTTTTTTCTTTTAGCACCAATTCCTTCTATGTTATCTAGAACACTAGAAATAGCTCCTTTGCTCCGAATAGTTCTATGATAACTTATTGTATAACGGTGAACTTCATCTTGCATTCTGGTTAAATAATGGAATACCGGACTGGATTTATCAATCTCTACTGTTTTATAGCCTACAGAATCAATTAAATCATTGGTTCTATGTTTATCATTTTTTCTTAAGCCACATACCCGAATAGAAAGATTTAAGCTATTTAAAATTTCCATACAAGCATTCATTTGATTAATACCACCATCAACAATGATTAAATCAGGAAGTTCAGTTTTATCTACTAAAGCTCGGTAGTATCTTCTGTAAATTACTTCCTGCATTGTATGATAATCGTCATTTTTATCTAAACTTATTTTGTATTTACGATATTCTTTTTTAGCAGGTCGCCCATTTTTAAAGACAACCATACAACTTACCGTGAATGATCCAAAAAGGTTAGAATTATCAAATAAATCAATACGATCTAACTTTTTAAGACCTAGAATATCTCTTAATTCATCATTAGCTTTTTCAGTTTTTTCTTCATCACGAATGATAATTTCTAATTCATTTTCTAAATTAATTTTAGCATTCTCACAAGCCATATCGACTAATTTTTTCTTTTTACCCTTGATGGGAATAAGAAAACTAGAGGAAGTTATTTCACTTAATATTTCGGTATTAACTTCTTTTACACATAATATTTCTTTAGGTACTTCATGGCGACTATAAAAGTTCATGATATATGTATCTAATTCATCTTCTAGGGTACTTACAACCGGAAATATATCTGTGTGTCCTCCAACCATACGGCCATTTCTTAAAAATAATATTTGAATACTTAAATAACCTTTATTAAAATAATAACCAATAATATCTCTATTTACATAATCATGTAATTCCATTTTTTGTTTATCTAGAACAATACTTATATAATTAAGTTCTTTTTTTAGTTCTAAAGCCATTTCAAAGTTTAGTTGTTCACTATACATATTAATTTTTTCAAGTATTTTATTTTTTAAGACATCAGCATTCCCTCTTAAAAAGCTTAATATTTCGTTTTCCATAACTTGTAATTTTTTCTCATCGACATGTCTTTCGCAGTAACCTAGACATTCCCCAATATGATAATATAAACATACTTTTTTAGGCATAGTATCACATTTTTTTAGGGGATATAACCGGTTAATTAAGCTCACTATTTTTCTAGCTGCATAAGCATTGGGATAAGGACCAAATAACATTTTTTTATCTTTTTTCTTGATATTTAAATAACGTGATACTTGAAGTTTAGGATATGGTTTACTAATATATTCTATATAAGGATAACTTTTATCATCTTTTAGTAAAATATTGTATTTCGGATCATACTGTTTGATTAAATTAAATTCTAGGAGAAAAGCTTCCAGTTCACTACCAGCGACTATGTATGAGAAATCCGCTATTTCACTTACCATTTTCGCTGTCTTACCTGTTTGAGGACGATTAAAATAGGAATTTACTCGTTTTTTTAAGTCTTTGGCTTTTCCTACATATATAATTACTCCATCACTATTTTTCATTTGATAGCTTCCAGGTAAATGGGGAATTAAGGATAATTTATCTTTAAACATAATGAACCTCCTACCCTTTTATTATACTACATTTTTTAGTATAATAAAATTAGGTGATTTGATGAAATTAATAAATTCTCATACTTTAGAAATTAAAAAATCAAAATTTATGACCGTTTATAATTAACTGTGTAAATGAAATAACACAGTTTTTTAAATGGAGGTAAAATATATGGTAGAAATAAC
>CALVQM010000005.1 GCA_944358125.1 uncultured Bacilli bacterium | reverse complement strand
AAAATATTTATTTTCGTTTTGATAGGGAAGGTAATTTACTTATAACTGCACATCATCACTTTAAAGTCCAAAAACTCTTGAAATTAGTTGAAGAAAATAAAAAGTCGATTTTAAAAATGTATGCCAAAAATAAACACCGTCTAGATGAACCTGGAATAGTTCGCCTATTAGGATTAAAATATGATTTAAAAATAGATGAATATTATTCCCGTGTTTTAATAGATAATGGTATAATATATGCCGGTAGTATGAATGAATTAAATAAGTATATTAATAAATTAACCAGCCAAGTATTTTCCGAAGAAATAGCCAAAATTTTAAAGATTATGCCTAATATCCCAGAATTTACTTTAAAAATTAGGAAAATGAGTTCTAGATGGGGTGTCTGTAATTATGTCAAAAAAACAGTTACCTTAAATTCTGAATTAATTAAGTATGAAAGAAGGATTATTGATTATGTAATTGTTCATGAATTTAGTCATTTCACTCATCATAATCATAGTGCATCTTTTTGGGAGTTGGTAGAAACCTATTATCCTCTTTATAAGTTAGCCAGAAAGGAGTTAAAAGAATGATTATTGCCTCACTTAATAATAGCAAAGTAAAAGCATGGAACAAGCTAAAAGAAAAAAAGTTTCGAGATGAAGAAAATTCCTTTTTAATTGAAGGAGATCATTTAGTGGAATGTGCCCTAAATTATGGAGTTGTAAAAGAAATTATAACAACAGATGAAAATTATAAAATACCCCATATTCCCGTTTACTATGTAACAAGTTCTATTATGAAGAAATTATCCAATCAAGTAACTGGCACCAATATTATAGCTGTCTGTCAAAAAATACCGGAACGACAAATCCAAGGAAATGTCTGCTTACTTGATAACATTCAAGATCCTGGTAATTTAGGAACAATTATTAGAAGTGCTAAAGCTTTTGGCATTGATACTTTAGTTTTAAGTTTAGATACCGTAGATTTATATAATGATAAAGTAATAAGAGCAAGTGAAGGTTTATTATTTGGCTTAAATATTATCAAAAGCGACTTAAAAACTATAATAAAAAAATTAAAAGAAAATAACTATAAAATTTATGGCACTAACTGTAAAGAAGGTTTAGAGTTAAAAAAAGTTAATTTTGCACCTTTAAGTGCTATTATAATAGGTAATGAAGGTAGAGGAATGAAGCCTGATTTAACGAGTTTATGTGATGAAATGATCCATATAAAGATTGATGGTGAATCCCTAAATGCTGCTGTAGCTGCTAGTATAATTTTTTATGAGGTGAAAAATGGAAAGAGAATTAATAAATAGTGATATAGCTAATTCTTATGTTTTAGATGTATTAAAAACTTATTTGGATTTAGGAAATAATGCTACAATAAATACGTCTTTAATTAATGGTGAAGTTAGTTATGAACTAAATTATACAATGGTTTATAAAACAGACGAAACAAAAAGAATTGTTTTTCTAAAACCTAAAGAATATTTTATGCTTCTTCATCATGCCTTAAATACGAAAGGTTATAATAATTGTTTTATTAAAAGAATAGTTAATAATGAAGACATAAAATACTTAATAAATTTTTCATTAACAGATAATTATAGGAGAAAATAATGAAACTAATATATATTGGTAAAATTGTAAATACGCATGGTATTAAAGGAGAATTAAGACTTTTAAGTTCTTTCTTGGAAAAAGATTTAGTATTTAAACCAGGTTTTAAAATTTATATTGGCCCTGATTTAGAAGAACACATAATTACAAGTTATCGCAAACATAAAAATTTTGATATGATTTGTTTAGAGGGCTTATCAGATATCAATTTAGTCTTAAAATATAAAGGAAGTAAAGTCTATATTAACAAAGAAGATTTGTCTTTAAAAGAAAATGAATATTTATTAGAAGATTTAATAGGAATGCGTATTGTATGTGATAATGAAACTTTAGGTCTAGTAAGTGAAATTTATGACAATAAAACTGGAAAATTATTATATATTACATTTGCAAAAAACTATTATATCCCTTATAATAGTAATTATATAAAACAAGTAGATGTAAAAAACAAAATAATATATGGCGAACATATTAAGGATTTGATAATATGAGAATTGATATTTTAACACTTTTTCCCGGCATGTTTGAAGGATTTATTCATGAAAGTATTGTTAAAAGAGCTATTTTAAAAGGGTTAGTAGAAATTAATATCGTGAATATTCGAGATTTTACTCTTTTAAAAAATGGGCAAGTAGATGATACCCCTTATGGAGGCGGAAGTGGTATGGTTCTAATGTGTGAACCCGTAGTAAGAGCAATTGAAAGCGTTAAAACTGCCCATGCTAAAGTATATTTAACTTCTCCTCAAGGGAAAGTATTTAATGATCATCTAGCTAGTGAAATATATAATTCATGTAAACACTTAATACTTGTATGTGGTCATTATGAAGGCTTTGATGAACGGATTAAAAACTTTGTCGATGGTGAAATTAGTATTGGTGATTATGTTCTTACAGGTGGAGAAATACCTGCAATGGCTATAAGTGATGCTTTAATTCGTTTTATACCAGGTGTTATTGATACCGAATCCTTTAGAAACGATTCTTTTAAAGATAATTTATTAGATTATCCGGTATATACCAAACCAAGAGTATTTAGAGGACTTGAAGTACCAGCTATACTTTTAAGTGGTGATCACAAAAAAATAGCTGAATATCGTAAGAGTGAACAAATAAGAGTAACCAAAGAAAAAAGACCAGATTTATTGAAGTAGGTGAGTAATATGAGTTTTACAATAAGAGAATTAAAAGATACATACGAACTAATAAATTTTAATTATGCAATTAAAGGTTTTTCATATCCTTTAAAGAAAAGCAAAAACAGTACTTGGAAAATAAAAGAATTAATTATTGTAAATCCTGATATTATCTCGGCTTTAATTAGTCATAATTTTAATAAAAGATTTCAAAAAATAGTCGAATTATTCTTTAATAGCAATGACTATGATGAAGATGCAACAGGCACTAATTTAATGATGGCTCTAGATGAAGTAGCTCATCTTCGAACAATTATCATAAATAAATACAAACGGTATTTAAAAAAAGAAAAAGAAGAAGAGTTTTTAAAAAAGTTAAAAGTATTAGAAAATGAACTTCGGGTAAAAATAATAGATTTTAAACTTATAAAAGAGCAAAGTCTTGTTCATAATAATAGAGAAGAAAAAAATAAAAGTAGATAACTAAAACTAAAAATTAAGAGTTTATACTTGCCAAAATACTAAAAATATATTATAATCATTAACAGCTAGTAGTTATGACTCCGTAGCTCAGCTGGATAGAGCAATCGCCTTCTAAGCGATCGGTCGAGTGTTCGAATCACTCCGGAGTCACCATTAGTGTTTATTAAGCCTGTAAAGGCTTTTTCTTTTGCCTCAAAACATGATAAAATAATATTAATAGAAAGGAATTTATTATGTTGGAAGTAAAGTTATATGATTTAGGATATTGTGATGAAAGTGAATACACAAGAGTAGTATGCGTAAGTCGATATCAAGGAAAGTTTGTTTTCTGCTACAACCAAAAAAGAAATGGCTGGGAAATTCCTGGAGGACATATAGAAGAAGGTGAAACTTGGCAAGAAGCTGCCAAAAGAGAAATGTATGAAGAAACAGGTGCTACCAAAATAAGTGTTACACCTATTAGTGTTTATAAAATAAATACATTTGCTCTTTTGTGTTATTGTGAGATCCTAGAAATGGAAAAATTACCTGAAGAATATGAAATGTCAGAGATCCTACTTTCTTTAGACTTGCCAGATAATTTAACATATCCAGATACATTTAAATTATATTTTAAAACTGTAAAAGAAAAAATGGGGATTTAATCAACTAAAAATAGGCTTTTTTGTGAAAATATAGTATAATAAAAAAAGAAAAGAGGCCCAAAATATGGAACAAGCATCATTATTTGATACATCTTTAATAGAACCTTTAGCTTATCGTATGCGTCCCCGAAATTTAAGGGAATTTGTAGGACAAGAACACTTAATTGGTGAAAATAAAATTCTTCGGAAAATTATTGAAAGCGATCATATTCCATCTATGATTTTTTGGGGTCCACCAGGTGTTGGCAAAACCACTTTAGCTCGTATTATAGCTAGCTCTACGAAATCAGAGTTTATTACTTTTTCGGCTGTTACTTCTGGTATAAAAGAAATAAAGCAAGTAATGGAAGAAGCCGATGCTAATAAAAAAATGGGCATCAATACCATTGTTTTTGTTGATGAAATTCATCGTTTTAATAAAGCCCAACAAGATGCTTTTTTACCATTTGTCGAAAAAGGTTCAATTGTTTTAATTGGCGCTACTACCGAAAATCCTTCTTTTGAAATTAATAACGCGCTTTTATCTAGATGTCGTATTTTTGTCTTAAAAGAACTATCTGTAAAAGATATTTTAACTCTACTAAAAAGAGCTCTAAAAGATGAAAGAGGAATTGGCTCTTCAGCTATTAAGATTAGTGATGAAAATTTAAAACTTATCGCCGAATTTGCTAATGGTGATGCTAGGTTTGCTCTAACTACTTTAGATATGATTATTACCAATATCAAAAGTAATGAAGGAACTATTGAAGTTACTAAAGAAGATTTAGAACAATTACTAAATAAAAAAAGTTTACTATATGATAAAAATGGTGAAGAACACTATAATATTATTTCAGCTTTACATAAATCAATGCGTAATAGTGATCCTGATGCTGCTGTATACTGGCTAGCTAGAATGTTAGAAGCCGGAGAAGATCCAATTTATATTGCTAGACGAATTACCAGATTTGCCAGTGAAGATATAGGTCTTGCAGATACCAATGCTTTAAATGTGGCTATTAATGTTTATCATGCTTGTCATTTCATTGGTGTTCCGGAATGTAATGTTCATTTAACTGAAGCTGTTATTTATATGTCTTTAGCACCGAAATCCAATTCCTGTTATATAGCTTATGAACACGCTAGTAGTGATGCTAAAAATATGTTAAGAGAACCAGTTCCTTTAGTAATTAGAAATGCTCCTACCAAACTCATGAAAGAGTTAGGTTATGGTAAGCATTATGAGTATGCTCATGATACTAAAGATAAACTTACAACTATGGAATGTCTACCACCATCTTTAATAGGAAAAACTTACTATAATCCCGGAACTACTGGCAATGAAATTCGTTTCCGTCAAAGATTAGACCAAATTAAAGATTGGAAAAAGCATCATAAACAAAGTGATGTATAAAATTTCCTCACTTTGCGTCTTTTAAATTGACAAGTCTTCTTTTTATGAGTATACTTTTAATAAAGGGATTGATGATATGCGTATTGTTTATAAAAGAAGCTTAACTTTCATTGCTATATTAATTGTTTTAATTGGTTGTATTGGAATAGGTTATTTATTTTATGATAAAGTTATATTAGATGAAACGCAAGTAGTAGTTAATGATGAGTTATCCATTAATTATTTAGATGGCCAAAATATTATAACCAATGGAGAATATCGTTTTTCTGTAACCAATAATGGTAATAATGATGTTTATTATCGTATCAGCGTTAATGATATAACGGGCTATGATGAAAATTTAACTTACACTCTTACTTCTAATGATACAAATATCAAGATAGAAAAAAAAGCTCTTGATGTTGATAATCCTGTGATTGCCAATAATATTCTAATTCCGGCTTTAGAAACTAAAAATTTTATCTTATCCGTTAATGGTAATACCAATACTAGTTTTTCACTAAATGTCGAAAAAATTGAAGATGTAGAAGAATACTTTTATATGACGATCCTAAATAATAATGAACTTAAAAAACCTACAACAGTAGTTGGCGAAGAAATAAGCTCTACTAATGAAGGTTTAATTGAAGATAAAGATGATGATGGTGCTACTTATTATTTTAGAGGAGCCGTAGATAATAATTATGTATCTTTTGCTAATCTTATATGGCGGATTGTAAGGATTAATGGTGATGGAACTGTCCGTTTAGTTTTAAATGAGACAATTGATACCTTATCAACTTATAATACTGAAGAAACTAGTTTTAAAGAAACAGCTTTATATGATAGTTTAGAAACATTTTATGAAAACAATTTAAGTTATTATGAAAAAAATATTGCTAACTCCAAATTTTGTAGTGAAACAAGTATAACAGATAATAAATATAATGCTTATACAAGAATTATAACTAATGAAATACCTACCTTTAATTGTTTAGGTACAAGTTTTATTAGTCGGATAGGAACGCTAATGGTAGATGAAATTGTTTATGCTGGTGCTTTATATGATGAAGAAAATACCAATTATTATTTATATAACTCGGAAATAGAAAACTTATGGTGGACTTCTTCATTAGCTAGAAAAGATGATAGTAGTATTTATCCCTTTTTAGTAAGCCCAAATGGCAGCTTAACTGAAAGCGTAGCATCTACTCTTTACCGAGGAGTAAGACCCGTAATTAACTTAAGTCGCAATACCAAAGTAAGTGGTACCGGAACCCTAACTGACCCATATACTGTAAATTGATGTCAAGCTTATGAAAAATAAGTGTAAATAGCAAAATGCCTCTTTATTAATTGGCATTTTTTTGATAGAATAAGATTGTGGTGATATTATTATGCAAATTCTTGATGACATAATGAACTTTTTAAAAACACTTTCTTTTGTTGATGTTATTTTCTTTTTTGCGGTTTTAGCTTTAATGTTATTAATAATCGTTTTAATATATTTTATAAGAGAAAATCACTACGAAGAAGAAATAAACAATTTAACCCCGGAGAATAATTTGCCACCTAAAACGAATAATAATAGTGATGAAATAGCCAGTCTAAAAGAAATCACTGAAGCTTTAGAAAATGCCGAACCTAGTGCTATTAACTTAAATAAATATGAAGAAGATCAAGAAGAAAAAGCTATTATTAGTTATGATGAATTATTAAAAAAGAAAAATGATTTTGCGATAAATTATTCTGAAGAAGAAGCTTTAGATGAAGATTTAACTGTTAAAAAAGTCGATTTAGATAATTTAATTAATAAAGAAGTTCGCGTAAAACCAGAAATCAAAGTATCAGTAATATCTTATGAAAAAGAAGAAGCTTTTCTTGAAGCTTTAAAAAAACTACAACAAACATTAAATTAATAAGTAAGCGGGGGATTTTATGACATTTAAAATAATTACTTTAGGTTGTAAAGTAAATACCTATGAAAGTGAATTTATGCTAGAGAATTTATTACGCTCTGGCTATATTTATAGTGAAGAAAAACCAGATATTATTATTATAAATACTTGTAGTGTTACAAATATGGCTGATAAGAAATCTAAAAAAATGGTTAGAAGAGCCAGAAGAGAAAATAAAGATGCTATTTTAGTAGTGGCTGGCTGTAGTACGCAAAATGCCAAAGAAGAATATGAAAATATGGGTATTGATATTTTAATCGGTAATAGCAAGAAAAGTAAAATTGTCGAATTAATTAGTAATTACCAAAAAACTCATGAACCATATAACTATTTTACCCAAAATAGAGATCTTGATTTTGAAAATATGACTGTTGAAAAATTTACGACCCACACAAGAGCATTCATTAAAATTCAAGATGGCTGTAACAATTTTTGCTCTTACTGTATTATTCCGTATGTTAGGGGAAATATTCGTTCTAAAAAGTTTGCCGATGTTTTTAAAGAAGCTGAAGTTTTAGTAGCAAATGGTCATAAAGAAATTGTTTTAACCGGTATTCATACCGGAAGTTATCACAATGAAGATAAAGACTTAAGTGATGTTATTAGTGCTATTGCTAAAATTCCTGGCTTAAAGCGTATTCGTATTTCTAGTATTGAAATTACCGAGTTAAATGATAAGTTCCTACATCTTTTAGAAACGGAACCTAAAATAGCAAATCATCTTCATATACCCCTTCAAAGTGGCAGTGATACGGTTTTAAAAAGAATGAACCGTAAATATGATACTACTTATTTTAAAGAGAAAATTGCCCAAATTAGAAAAATCCGTCCCGATATTTCCCTTACTACTGATTGTATTGTTGGGCACCCTTATGAAACAAGAGAATGTTTTCAAGAATATGTTAATTTCTGTAAAGAAATGGCTTTTAGCAAACTACATGTCTTTCCATTCTCAAAAAGAAATGGAACCGCATCAGCCCTAATGCCTGAAATAAATGAAGAAGAAAAAAGAAAAAGAGTTCATGTGTTATTAGCATTATCAAACGCATTAGAACATGATTATGAAAAAAAGTTTCTGGGAGAAAAGTTAGAGGTTATTACCGAAGAGTATATAAATGGTTATACAACCGGGTTTACATCTAATTATTTAAAAGTTTATTTAAAAGGGGAGCTAAAACTAAATCAAGTTTATGAATGTGTTATTGACAAGTTAGATGATAACCTAGTATATGGCCATATCCTTACTTGTTTAAATGAAGAAATTAAGTTATAATTACTATTAGGTGAAATAGTTATGAAGTACATCAAAGGCAAAGTGCGTAATATTATTTATCAAAACCAAGATAATGGCTATGTTGTAGCTGTTTTTCGCGTTAAAGAAACTACTGATGATAAAATGAATGAATATGTAGGCAAAACTGTTACTATTACTGGCACTTTTTTAGATATTAATTTAGAAGAAGTTTTTATTTTATATGGGGAAGGAATAAGACATGAAAGGTTTGGCTTTCAATATCAAGTAAAATCTTATGAAAAAGAAGCTATTACAACAGAAAAAGCATTAATAGAGTTTTTATCTAGCTCTTTAATTAAAGGTTGTGGCGAAAAAACGGCTGAAAAAATTGTCGAGTTATTAGGCATGGAAGCAGTAAATAAAATCAAGGAAGATGAACATGCTCTAGATGTCATTCCCACTTTAAGTGCGGCTAAAAAGAAAGCCATTAGATCTAGTTTATTAGAGTATTCTGATGCTGATGATTCGCTCTTAAAACTAAAAGAATTAGGTTTTAGTATTTCCGAAGCTACTAAAATTTATAAAAAATATGGAGCCTCTACCAAATATATTATGGAGTCTAATTTATATATTTTAACCGAGATTATGGACTTTAATAAAATTGATAGTATTTATAAAACGCATCATGAAGAATTAGATGAAGTAAGATTAAAAGCTTGTTTAACTGAAGCTATGCGGCGGTTAAGCTTAAGTAATGGCGATACCTATTATAAAGAAGAAGAAATCAAAGATGCTCTAAAAAAAGAATTTGGTCTTATTTTAGAAGATATTACTTTTGAAAATATCATTTATAGTTTAGAAGAAGAAAATAAAATTGTGGTAGAAAAAGATAACTTTTATTTAACAGAATATTATGAAGCCGAAAAAGATATAACCGATAATCTCTTTACTTTAAGTGCGGCTAATACAACACCTTTTTATAATTTTGATCAAGAATTAGAAAAGTTAGAAGAAGAAAATAAAGTACATTATAATGAAGACCAAAAAAATGCTATTCGTAAAGCTTTAGAAAATAAAATAACGATTATTTCCGGAGGACCAGGTACTGGAAAGACCACCATTATTAATGCCATTGTAAAGTTATATATCAAAATGCATGATTTTTCTCCTATGGAAGTTTTAGCTAATATCGCTCTTTTAGCTCCTACTGGCCGAGCTAGCAAAAAGATGAGCTCTTCCACCGGCTTACCGGCCATGACTATTCATAGATTTTTAAAATGGAATAAAGATACTGGTAATTTTGGTGTCAATGAATATCATAAAACGAATGAAAATTTAATTATTGTTGATGAAATGAGTATGATTGATGTAAGTTTATTTGATGCTCTTTTAAAAGGAATAAAATCCAATGTCCAGCTTATAATGGTAGGTGATGTTCATCAGCTTCCATCAGTAGGACCAGGTCTTATTTTAAATGATTTAATATCGTCCGATTTATTTACCTTCTGTCCATTAGAAAAAATTTATCGGCAAAGTGCAAACTCTTATATTCCGTATTTGGCATTAGAAATAAAAAACAAAGATCTATCTGAAGATTTTGTTAGGCAAAAAGATGATTATAATTTCTTAAGTGTTGATAGTAAATATATTAAAGAAATGATTAAAAAAATTTGCCTAATGAGTAAAACGAAAGGGTTAAATGAAGAAGATATTCAAATTTTAGCTCCTATGTATAAAGGAGAAAATGGTATTGATAACTTAAATATTTTATTACAAGATTTATTTAACCCTAAATCAAGTAAAAAAGAAGAATTGCGTTATGGCGAAGTTACTTACCGTGAAGGAGATAAAGTATTACAACTGCAAAATAATCCCGATAACAATGTTTTTAATGGTGATATTGGTTATATAAGGAAAATTAGTAAGAAAAATAGTCGCAATAAAGATTTAGTTTTAATTGATTTTGAAGGAGTAAAAGTAGAATATTCCAAAGAAGAATTAAATCAAATCAAACATGCTTATGCTATAACTATTCATAAAAGTCAAGGTAGTGAATTTCCACATGTCATATTACCAATTTCTCACAGTTACTATAAAATGCTTTATAATAAACTAATTTATACAGGTGTATCTCGAGCTAAAAAAAGTTTGGTAATAATTGGTGAAGAAAAAAGTTTTGCCATGGCTGTAAATAACGATTATGCTACTAATCGTAAAACTATGTTAAAAGAAAAGTTAGTGCATAAATTCTTTCAAGTTAGTTAATACTATTATTGAGGTGTTAATAATGAAAAAAATAGTAGTTGGAAGTGTTATAGCCATGGCTGCCGGAGCAGGTATGATGGCTTATGCTCTAAATAATAAAAACACAAAAAGAAAAGCTACCAAACTTGTAAATAATGCTATGAATATGGCTAATGACAAAATTAACAGTATGAAATAGAGAGTTAGTCTCTCTTTTTTCTTTACTAAAAATTACTAATAGAAGGGAGGAATTTTTTTGAATAATTATAGCTATCAAGTTCATATCGAAGAAAGCATTATGCTAGATATGTTTATAATTGAAAAGAAAAATGGATTTTTAAGCGGCATTGAACCAGCTGTAACTAAAAAAAGTACTTATGATTTATCTTATGATATTAAGTTTTATAAAAATATAGCTTCTTTACATTACATTTTATATGTTGATAGTGGGGGAGCCCATAGTATTCGTTATGATAAAGTATTTTATTATGATTTAATAAATAATAAAGAATTATTTTTAGAAGATTTAATAACTAGTAAAGATGAATTTTTAAAAGAATTAAGTAAACTTGCAGAAGCTTTATTAAATAATAAGCCAGAATTATTATATGATGATGCTAATATGGTAAAAGCGGGCTTAACCCCAACTAACAAAAATTTTCAACTTTTAATATTAGCCGAAGATAATTTACAAATTGTTTTTCCCCCATATCAAGTAGGTCCTTGGAGTAGTGGAGCCATCACTCTTAAAATTCCTTATTTAAGTATAGAAAAATACTTAAGGGTATGATATAATCGTATTGTTCACTCGTTAGAAAGGATAATATGAAACTAAATGAGGAAAACTTATTAAAAGTGAATGGTGGAAGTATGTTTGCTCCTTTTGCTCAAGCCATCGAAAGAATGATTAGAGCACTTCACATTCGTTATTTAATGTATATTTTATTTGTGGATTAAAAAAAGACTTAAGGCCTAGCCTTAGTCTTTTAAAATGCTAAAAACTTCTTCTACTTTTTTTGTTGCTTTCTCTTCCATCGCCCCAAAATTCGGAAGTAGGTGCATATGAAAATGCTTTACTTGTTGATCATCACCAAAATTAACTAAAAGACTTAAGGAAGAAGCTTGCATTTTTTCCATAATACTAGGTCCTATTTTTTGCGCTACTTCCCATATATGCGTAATAATATTTGGATCAAGTTCTACATAATCAGTATAATGTTTTTTAGGAATAATTAAAGCATGACCATCAACTGTAGGATTAATATCCATAATAACTTTTAAAAATTCATCTTCATATAATACTTTACTAGGTATCTCACCCTGAACAATTTTACAAAAAATACATTCCATCTTTATCACCAATAAAATTATATCAAATTTTTTTAAATATGCCAACTTTTTAAAAATACAGTGAACTTTTAACTTCCTATTGCATAGATTAAAATAGAGGAGGAGAAAGATTGGCAAGTTTTAAAGAGATTGTAACCAAAGCTGTAATTGGGAAAGCCAAAAAAACTAGTACATCGAAATTTAGAGTTACCCCAACAGAGGCGCCAGATACAGTTTTAGGTTGCTGGGTTATTAATCATACGTTTGAAGGCCATAGCCAAAATGGGGTAGTTGTTATTCATGGTGGCTTTGATGTTAACGTTTGGTATTCTTATAATAATGATACCAAAACAGCAGTTGCAACCGAGCATTTTACTTATGAAGATAAAATGAATATCAAATTAAAAGATGGAGCCGTCTTAAATGATGCTTCTGAAATTATTGTTAGAAGCCTAACACAGCCAACGGTAACAGATGTTAAAGTTGAACAAGGGGTAGTTAATTTATCGATTGAAAAAGAACTTGGGGTGGAAATTGTTGGAAATACCATGATTAAAGTAAGTGTTGAAGATGAGGAAGATGACTATGAGGTAATTGAAGATACTAAAGAAGAAGAAATAGATCAAGTAATAGACGAAATAGATGAAAATTATTTAAAATAGTGTCAACCAAAAATAGTTGACACCTTGTTCTTTATGTGATAGAATGAATAGCAAAGGAGGATTATTATGGCCGTTAAATTAAGACTTAAGAGAATGGGTTCTAAACAAAAACCATTTTATCGTATCGTAGCTGCTGATGCTAGAAGTCCTAGAGATGGTAGATTTATTGAAACAGTTGGTACTTATAATCCTATTAAAAAACCAGCTGAAGTTAAAGTAGATGAAGCTCTAGCTTTAAAATGGTTAAATAATGGAGCTATTCCTACCGATACTGTTCGTTCTATTTTATCTAAAGAAGGAATTATGGCTAAATATGCGGAAGCCAAAAAAGTTAAATAATTATGAATATAACAGAGTTTGCAACCTATTTAATTAAAAATATAGTAAAAAATCCCGATTTAGTAAAAGTAAGTGCTTTTACTGGTGATGATGATGCTACAATATTAGAAATTTTAGTATCAAATGAAGATATGGGCGCTATAATTGGTAAGAGTGGTAGAACTGCTAAAGCTCTTCGAACTATTATTTTAGCTCATGCTTATTTAAATCATATTAAAAATGTTAAAGTTAATATTGATTCTTTTTAAAAATTCCTAGATATTATTTAGGAATTTTTTGTTTTTTCTAATTTTTTATTTTATTTTTTTACTTTTTTTGATATACTTAACACTAGGAAGTGAATTGAACATGAAAGAATTTAGTACCAAGATAACCAAATCTATTTTAACAGGTATTCAACCTTCAGGAGTTATAACTCTCGGTAATTATATTGGAGCTATAAAACAAATGGTTCGCATGCAAGATGAATTTAAATCATATATTTTTATAGCTGATATGCATGCTATAACAGTACCTCAAGATCCTAAAATATTACATGAAAATATTCGTAGTTTAGTAGCTCTTTATATCGCTTGTGGTATTGATCCTGATAAAAATATAATATTTATTCAATCAGAAAATGAATATCACGCTAATATTTCTTGGTTACTTGAATGTAATACTCCATTTGGAGAATTATCACGTATGACCCAGTTTAAAGATAAAAGCAGTAAGAATGCCAACTTTTATGCTGGCTTGTTTACTTATCCCGTCTTAATGGCTGCCGATATTCTAGCTTATGATGTAGATTATGTTCCCGTAGGAATTGATCAAAAACAACATGTAGAATTAACAAGAAATATTGCAATAAAATTTAATAAAAAATATGGTGAAACTTTTAAAATTCCTGATGCTTATATTACCAAAGAAGGAACAAAAATTATGGATTTAGTAAATCCTGATAAAAAAATGAGTAAATCAAGTGAAAATCAAAAAGGTGTTATTAGAATGCTTGATGATATAAATACTATTCGTAAGAAAATTATGGGAGCTACAACTGATAGTGATTGCTTAATTCATTTTGATCCAGAAAATAAACCAGGTATTAGCAATTTAATAAATATATGTGTAGCTCTAACTGGCAAAAGCATCCAAGAAATTGAAGCCATGTTTGCCGGTAAAAATTATGGCGATTTCAAACATTTTGTAGCAGATATTGTTACTACGGAAATAGAAACTATTCAAGGACGTTATCAAAAAATTATAAATAGTCCAGAATTGGACAAACTATTAGATGAAAATGTAGCTATAACAAGAGCTCTTGCCAAAGAAAAATTCTTGCTCATTAAAGAAAAAATGGGCTTATATAAATAATTGACGGAAGAATAGTTAAGTAGTATACTTTTAAATAGAAAGTAGGATTTTATGAAAAAAAGAATTATTAGTGCTATTATAATGTTAGCTATTGTTATACCACTTGTTTGGTATGGTGACAACTTATTTCGGTTAGGAGTAGGTGTGGTAAGTCTTCTAGCTTTAAAAGAACTTCTAGACTTAAAAAAAAGTCATCAAGAAATACCCATTTTTGTAAAATTAGTAAGCATGATAACTTTGCTATTAATTGTCTTATCGGAATTTGATGGTTATTCTATCATGTTTGGCGTTACTTACCGGGGTATAGCCATACTCTTACTTGGCATATTAGGGCTATCTGTATTTTATCCTGAAAACAAATATCGGGCCACTGATGCTTTAGTATTAATTGGCAGTGTGCTTCTTCTAGGTGTTTCCTTTAATGCGATGATTTTAGCAAGAATGACTGATTTGTACTTATTTATTTATCTTATTTTAATCTTTATTTTTACTGATACATTTGCGATGCTTATGGGTATGGCCTTCGGGCGTCATAAATTAATTCCCCAAGTTAGCCCTAAAAAAACAGTTGAAGGAAGCGTTCTAGGTTCTCTTATTGGAACCTCTGTAGCTTGTGTTTTTTATCATTTTTTTGTAAATGATATTACTATCTGGGTAGTATTAGTAACTCTTTTCTTATCTATATTAGGCCAAATAGGCGATTTAATGTTTAGTAAGATTAAAAGAGAAAATGAAATTAAAGATTTCAGTAATTTAATTCCCGGTCATGGGGGTATATTAGACCGTCTTGATAGTACGATAGCTATTATGTTAGGTTTTTTATTAGTATATTCAATATTATAGGAGGATAATTTATGTGGTTTATAGTTTTAATATTATTAATATTTATTTTAGGTTTAATTATTTTAGTGCATGAATTTGGACACTTTATTACCGCTAAAAAAGCCGGTGTTCATATTTATGAATTTTCAATTGGAATGGGTCCTTTAATTAAAACTCATAAAGGTAAAGACGGAATAAACTATAATATTAGAGCTTTACCTATTGGGGGCTTTGTTTCTATGGCCGGAGAAGTCTATGAAGATGATGATACCAAAAAAATTAAAAAAGAAGATTTTATGTGTAATAAGAAATGGTGGCAAAGAGTAATTATTCTAGCCGCCGGAGTGTTTAATAACTTCTTATTAGCAATCATTATTTTATTTATCATGGCTCTTATTTGGGGGGCTAACAGTCTAGAACCCAAAGTAGGTACCATTCTGGAAAACTCTGCCGCTGAAACCGGAGGATTAAAAGAAGGGGACTTAATACTTTCAATTAATGATCATAAAGTATCTACCTGGGATCAAACCCAAATTGTTTTATATCTAAAAAATGATAGCAATGTTTACGAATTTGAAATTCTTCGCGATGGCAAGACTCTTACTTTAGAGCTTGAACCTGATATTACCGAAACCGAAACAGGGGAAGAGCAAAAAACTTTTGGCTTTGGAATTGAGCAAAAAACCGAAAAAGGTTTATGGGCTAGTATTAAGTATGCTTTTGCCAGATTTTGGAGTTTAATTTCTACGATGTGGCTTACGGTTATTAATTTATTTACCGGTCAAATATCTTTAAGCAGCTTATCTGGTCCTGTAGGCATTTATCATGTTGTAGGCCAGTCTTTATCAATGGGCTTACAACAAATAGTTTATTTAATCGCTTTCTTAAGTATTAATGTTGGTTTAATTAATATTTTACCAATCCCGGCCTTTGATGGTGGAAGAATTTTATTTTTAATTATCGAGAAGATTAAAGGTAGTCCTATTAATGCGAAGTTTGAAAATGCCTGTCATATGATTTTCTTCTTCTTAATTATTTTACTAATGATTTATATAACAGTTTTTGATATTATAAGATTTACGTAAGGTAAGTCTTTTTTTTCTTCTCTTTCTATGGTAAAATATTGATATGTCCCAATAGTTCAGCTGGATAGAATGCTAGCCTCCGACGCTAGAGATCGCAGGTTCGAATCCTGTTTGGGACACCATTTAAAGTGTTAATATTTAAGGAGATTTTATGGATAAACCAAAAACTTTATATCGTGGTATAAAAATCGATTATAATCATTTAGCCGATTTTGAATTTACTAATGTGCCTATAACTCTCAATTATGAACCAATAATTGATGAATATGGTAGAAAAACTGTTAAAGATGGCAATGAATATGGTATATATATGACGGATAATTTAAATATGGTTTTATCTGCTTATGGCTCTCTTTATAATGATGGTATTCCTCTAGCAGGAAGACCAACTTTAAATAATAGATTAATTCTCATACCTTCTATTGCCCTTATTTATGAAATTAATCCTGATGGTCTAAATATAAGAAAACCATTTATAGCAGATGTCTTAAAAGGGCATTATAACAATGGTTTTGAAGGTAGTGAATATATCACTGATTATATACCGGCAAGTAATTATAAATTATATCGTGTAAGAATTGGTGGTGATCTTCTTCATGATGAAGAAGATATTGATGTAACAAAAAAAGATCTAAAAAAGATCGTAACTAAAAAACTAGAAAAACGCCGCTATCATTTAGAACTATTTGCTAACGTCCTAAAAAACATACCTGCAAGTAAAACCAATATGTGGGGAAAAGAAGAATTAAGCATTTTAAAATCTATTTATGGTGATAATGGCGTAAAATATCTATCTGAAAATAGCATAGATACTAGTAATTTAGAAGGAATGTTTACCTATTTAATAGCTAAAACTTTCAAAGAAAATGAATTAGATATTGATTTTAAAACTATAAAATATCTTCTTTATTTAAAAGGCCATATTAAAACTTTAGGAGATTTAGAAAGGACGATCAAAACTGATATAGCCCAAAATGCTATAGCTAAAGAAGCTTTTATCAAAGAAAAAGCTGGTAAGTCCTATGTTACTACCAAATTCGATAATGAAAAAAAAGCTTTAAAGAAATTAGAAACATGGCTTCTTCAAAGAAAGCGTCTACTGTTACAAAAGAATTATCAAGAAATGATGAATGCAGCAAGTTGGACTGATAATTTAGAAGAAACAGCCAAAAAAGCAAGATAAAAAATAATTGTATTTATTCGCAAGAATTACTAAATAAAAAAGAACTAGGGAGGTTTTGTCAATGGAATTATTACTATTAAATACGATACTTTTATATTTAGGAACAGTAGGATTAAGTCTAATCTCGGCAGCCAAAGTTGATCTCAAATTATTGAAAAACTTTGCTGATGAAGGATATAAAATAAACTTTGATAAACTTAATGAAGTTAATCATACTAGTGATATTAAAAAGAAAGTATTATCTAACTTTTTCATACCTATATGGAATTTAATTTATGCTTTTAAAATAGTAGAAAGCTGCCAATTTTCTTCCCAAAGATTAAGTGATACACTATCTTTAATAGATGCCCTAGAAGAAATGAATGCTTTTGAAAAGATGGAATATATGAAAAATCCTACGGGTCTAAACGCTTTATTAGTACCAGTTAAATTTGAGCAAAGAGTAAATAATGCTATAAAGATAACTATTGAAGGGCAAAATGGCACTAGTGATATTTACTATGATATAACTCCTGGTACCGAAAAGATAAATATTTTAAAAGTTACTGGACCACTAAAAGATTATAGCGAGGAAGAACTCCAAGAAATAATTATTGAAAGTCGTCAAGCCGTAGCAGCTATCTTTTTTGACGTAACTGAAAAAGTTTTAAAAGAAACTTTGCGTGTAAACCCTGATGAAGAAATAAATGTCCAAGAAAAATTAGAAACTTTCTTTCAAAATAGTACCGGTCAAGAACAAAGAGCTTTTTTAATGGAAATGATGGAAAAATTATCAGCCGAAAAACTAGTTCGTAAGAATGAAGCTTTAAAAACTGATAATCCTCTTACTTTAGAAAGAAAGAAAAAAGATAAGTAATATTTTGACTCCCAAAAGTTTGCTAATTTTAAAACTAAAAGTATTAATTTGCAGTTTTCTAAAAAGTGTGTTAGAATAAGCAATACTTTAAAGGGGTAATTATATGGATCATAATGGGTATACTTTTAAGAATAACTTAAAAAAAGAAAAACTATTATTACAACTAAAAAAAGAATTAGTGCATTTAGAATTTTTAACTAATCATTATGGGTTAGTTCAAATCCAAAAGAAAGTAATTAAAAATTTCAAAATAATTGGTAAGAGCCTAGAATACTTTATTCCCTATTTTTTAGTAATAGCTATTTTAACTGGAGCTTGTAAAATGGCTACTTCATCTTTTCCTATTTATTTAGATGATACGAAAAAGTTTTCAAAAACGATTAAAGAATTTGATTTTCAAGGTCTATCAAAAATAACTACTACTTATGAAGAAACAAATATCAACAGTAATATTTTAGTTTATACTACTTCATGGCAAAAAGAAAATAGTTCTTTTACTAGAGAAACCAGAATATATAATTTAAATATTTTAACTGAAGAAAATATTATATCTTTACTTAAAAATCCCTATATGAACTTTGAAGATCTTTTAGGTAAACCTCTTAAAGTAACAAAAGATTATGCTTTAACTCTTGATGATAAATCCCTAAATGAAAAACCTAATTTAAAAGCTTATTTATATCAAGAAGATTTAAATGATTATATTGTCTTAAAAGAAGATGAAAATTATAACTTGCTTATCTCTATAGTATACATCATTATAACTTTAGGTGTTACAGCTGCTACATATTTTCTTCTATCAGCTAAACCTGAATATAATATAGTATCAGATATCCAAAAAATTAAGCAGGAAAATAGTTTAAATAAAGATGATTTAATGAAAATATTAGAACTTAAGAAGAAAAATTATGAAAGATTAAGGGGTGATAAAGATGAACATATCGAAAGATAACCCTTTACTTACAATGTTTCCTCTTAAAGAAAATACCGCATTTTCCCAATTAACTAATTTAGATTTACAAGAATTAATAATTTTGTTAAAATCTTATTTACTAGAATTAAGAACCAATCTTTCTTTAGATAACTCTGTAACTTTTGGTTTAGAATTAGAATTTGAACGAGCTAATGCTTTAACTGTTTATAATCATTTTTTAAATTTAACTACTAAAGATGATTGGCTTTTTAAGGAAGATATGTCTATTAAAAAGGGTGGAGAATTAGTATCAGGTATTTTAAAAGACACATATGATACTTGGGCTTCTCTAACTGAAATATGTAATTTCTTAAAAAGATATTCTAAAGCTTGTCAAAATACGGGAGGGCATATTCATTTAGGATCCCACATCTTAAAGACAAAAGAAGCTTGGTTAAATTTTTTAAAATTATGGAGTGTCTATGAAAATATTTTGTTTCGTTTTAGTTATAATGAGCATCTTGATGCCAGACCTGCCATTTTAGCTATGGCCGAACCGGTAGCTAATGATTTTTGGCAATATAGCAAAGATAATAATACTGATTTAGAGACTATTATCTATTATTTAAATAGTAAAAAAAGAGGAAGAGCCATAAATTTTCGCAATGTTTCCAAAGAAGATAATTATACTTATAAAAAAAGAAATACCATTGAATTTCGCCTTCCTAATGGTACTTTAAATCCTATTATTTGGCAAAATAATGTTAATTTATTTGCTAAAATGTTATTATATGCGAATAATTCTTCTTTTGATCATGACATATTAGATAAAAGATATGAAGAAGTAGCCAGTATTTTTACATCTCTTCCTTTATACAAAGAAATTTATCTTGATCAAGCATTAGAATTTTGTGATCTTATATTTGATAATAATTTAGATAAATTAAATTTTTTGAAACAATATTTAAAAAATTATAAAATAGCCAGAAATAATCATTCATATTCTAAAACTTGTTCCTTAACAAGAAGAAAATAAGAGGAGTTAAAACTCTTTTTTTCATTTAATTATGTACTTTTAAACTAATGTATGCTATTATATTAGTAGGGTGAAAAGTATGTATAATTATATTTATGGTAAAATTGTAGCACAAGAAAGCAATTATATTGTAGTTGATAACAATAATATTGGTTATACCGTTTATGTAGCTAATCCTTTTAGTTTTGAACTAGATAAAGAAGTTAAGGTATATTTATACAATCAAATAAGAGAAGATGAATATTCTTTATATGGATTTAAGACGGAAGAAGAAAGAAATTTATTTTTAAAACTTATTAATGTTAAGGGCTTAGGACCTAAAATGGCTATGCCTATGCTTGCTACAGGATCTATTGCAGGTATTATTGATGCCATTGATAGAGAAAATATTTTATATTTAACCAAGTTTCCTAAAATAGGAGAAAAATTAGCTCGTCAAATTATTCTTGATTTAAAAGGAAAATTAGCTAGTAAAACAGACATTAATTTAAGTGGTGATTTTGATGAATTAGTAAGTGTTCTAGAAAGTCTGGGATATAAAAATGCCGAAATTAAGAAAGTATTGCCAAAGGTAAATGCTTCCCTAGAAATTGAAGATCAAATTAAAGAAGCATTAAAGTTAATGTTAAAATGATTTTAGGAATTGATATTGATAATACGATTACTGCTACCAATGAAACAGTAAGAGCATATTTAAAACAGGAATATCCGCTTTTTGAAGATTACAAATTGCTTCCGAAAGAAGAATATGACCTCTTTTTAAAGAAATATTTAAAAAGAATGCGGCAAGAATATAAATTAAAAAAAGGTGTTAAAGAAGCTTGGGCTTATTTTAAGGAACATAATTTTAAAATTATTATTATTACCGCTCGTAACAATGAATTTGATGATACCTATATTGAAGATACAATTAAATTTTTACAAGCAAATGGCTTATTTTATGATAAAATATATTTTGATAAACCCAAGAAGGGTGCTATAGCATCTAAAGAGAAAGTAGATTTATTTATTGATGATAAAGAAACTAATTTAGATGATGTTGCTTTATATAATATTTCTTGTGTTTGTTTAGGTAAGTCTTGTAAATATAAAAGTTTTAGCAACTGGTACCAGTTATTAGCATATATAAAGGAGGAAAACCATGGATAATGATAAAAATATATTAGATGTGGAAGAATTAGAAACAGATAATTTTGAACGGGCCTTAAGACCCCAAAGTCTAAATGATTATGTTGGTCAAGAAGATATTAAATCTAATTTAAAAGTATTTATTGAAGCAGCTAAAATGCGGAATGAAGCTTTAGATCATGTTTTATTATATGGTCCTCCTGGACTTGGAAAGACTACTCTAGCCCATATTATTGCTAATGAACTAGGGAGCAATATTAAAACTGCTAGTGGACCATCCCTAGAAAAAAGTGGTGATTTAGCAGCAGTCTTATCAACAATTGAACCAGGCGATGTTTTATTTATTGATGAAATCCATCGAATGCCTAAATTTGTGGAAGAAATATTATATCCAGCCATGGAAGACTTTGAACTTGATATTATAATTGGGGCTGATGGCAAAAGTAGAAGTATTAAAATTGATTTACCACCCTTTACGCTAGTAGGAGCCACCACTAGAGCAGGGGATTTATCTAGTCCTTTAAGAGATCGTTTTGGCATAGTTAGCAAACTTAATTATTATAAAGATAGTGAATTACAGCAAATAGTAAAAAGAACAGGTCGAGTTTTAGATATGGAAATTGCTGATGATGCAGCCTTAGAAATAGCTAAACGCTGTCGAAAAACTCCCAGAGTAGCTAATCGTCTTTTTAAAAGAGTTCGTGATTTTGCTTTAGTAGAAGGTTCAGGTAAAATAGATTTAGCTATTACTGTTGACAGTCTATCCCGCCTGCAAGTAGATGAATATGGTTTAGATCAAATCGATATTGAATATTTAACGGCTTTAATTAATAAATTTAATGGAGGACCGGTAGGAGTAGAGACAATTGCCACAGCCATAGGTGAAGAAGTAACAACGATTGAAGATGTAGTTGAACCTTTTTTACTACAAGAAGGGTTTATTAAAAGGACCCAAAGGGGTAGAATGGCTACTGATAAAGCCTATCAGCATTTAAAAATCGTAAGACAAGGAACGCTATTTTAAGGGTGTGGTTAAAATGATTTTATATTTAGTAAAAATAGAAGTGTTTCGCTTTTAAAGTGTTACTTTTAAAAAAGAAAGGAGTAAGAAAATGAAATTAATAGATGGAAAAAAACAAGCAAATGATATAAAAGAAGAATTAAAAAAAGAATTAAGGGGACTTAAAGCTAAAGGCATAATTCCTACTTTAGCCATTATTTTAGTAGGAAGTGATCCGGCTAGTGAACTTTATGTCAAAAATAAAATTAGAGTTTGTGATGAAATAGGGATTTGTACGTTACTATATCGTTTTACCGAGGAAAATAGTGAGTATGAAATAATTGAACGAATTAAAGATTTAAATGCTGATGATGAAATTGATGGTATTTTAATTCAAAGTCCCTTACCTACTATCTTTAATGAAGATAAAATAATTTCTTATGTTGATCCTAAAAAAGATGTTGATGGTTTTGGCATAAATAATTTAGGAGCTTTATTAAGTAATAATGAATTAATTATTGCGGCCACTCCTTTAGGCATTTTAAAAATGCTTGAACATGAAAATGTTTCTTTAGAAGGGAAACATGCTGTTATGGTTGGCTCTTCCCGTATTGTAGGAAGGCCTATGGCAGCCCTTCTTTTAAATAGGGGGGCTACTGTTACAATATGCAACAATAAAACAAAAAACTTAAAAGAGATAACGAGTAGAGCCGATATTTTAATCGTAGCAATTGGTCAAGCTAAATTTATTACTAGTGATTTTATAAAAGAGGGAGCTATCGTTATAGACGTTGGCATAAATAGAATAGATAAATCTTTATATGGTGATGTTGATTTTGCTAGTGTATCGAAAAAAGCTAGTTTAATTACCCCAGTTCCGGGAGGAGTTGGCCCGATGACTATTATTATGCTTTTATCAAATGTTATCGATGTAGCTAAAAGGAGGTCTAAATAATGGATCCTAAAATTAAAGAAGCATTAGCTAAAGAAGAAAAACGAGAACAAGATAATATCGAATTAATTGCATCAGAAAACTTTGTATCGCAAAGTATTTTAGAATTACAAGGAAGTATATTTACCAATAAATATGCCGAAGGATACCCTCATAAAAGATATTATGGTGGTTGTGCTAATGTTGATACAATAGAAGAATTAGCTATCGAATACGCTAAAAAGTTATTTCATGCTGAATATGCCAATGTGCAACCTCATAGTGGTTCCCAAGCTAATATGGCTGTATACCGGGCATTACTAGAGCCAGGAGACAAAGTAATGGGCATGAACCTTTCTCATGGAGGACATTTAACTCATGGTAATCCTGTTAATTTTAGTGGCCGTGATTATGAATTTATCCCTTATAATTTAAATCCGGAAACGGAAGAACTAGATTATGAAGAAATAAGAAGAATTGCTTTAAAAGAAAGACCACAAATGATTGTAGCCGGTGCCTCTGCTTATTCTAGAAGTATTGATTTTGCCATATTTCAGGATATTGCTCATGAAGTAGGAGCTTATCTTTTTGTAGATATGGCTCATATTGCTGGATTAGTAGCGGCTGGTCTGCATCAAAATCCGACTCTTTTTGCTGATGTTGTATCTTCTACTACTCATAAAACCTTGCGTGGTCCAAGAGGAGGTTTAATTCTTGCCAATAACGAGGAGATCATTAAAAAGATTAATAAAACTATTTTTCCGGGTATTCAAGGTGGCCCCTTAATGCACGTTATTGCTGCCAAAGCCCAGTGTTTCTATGAAGCTTTGCAACCAGAGTTTAAAACTTATCAAGAACAAGTAATAAAAAATGCCAAAATACTTGCTAAAACTTTAGAGGAAGAAGGGTTTAAAATTATTAGTGGTGGTACAGATAATCATTTAATGTTAGTTGATGTGAAGAATACTCTTGGTCTTACTGGTAAAGAAGCCGAAGAAATACTAGATAAAATTAATATTACAGTAAATAAAAACACGATTCCAAATGAAACAGAAAGCCCATCTAAAGCTAGTGGCATTAGATTAGGCACACCTGCCATGACCACTCGTGGTCTAAAAGAAGCAGATTTTGCTACTATTGGCCATATAATAGCTAGGGCTTTAAAAAATAAAGATAATGAAGATGTTTTAAAAGGTTTACAAAAAGAAGTACTTACAATAACCGAGAAATATCCTATATATAAGTAGGTGAATAATATGAGTAAAGGCAAATTAATTGTAATTGAAGGAACAGATTGTTCTGGAAAACAAACCCAAACCGATATTTTAGTAAATAACTTAAAAAGTATTGGCTATAAAGCCATTAGTTTTAGTTTCCCTAATTATGCTTCTCCAACAGGTAAAATAGTTAGTGATTGTTATTTAGGGCGTCATAATCCTTCTTACTTTACCGAAGGAATAGAAAATGTTGATCCTAAAATATCTAGCCTTTACTATGCTGCGGATAGACGATATAACATTGATATTATTAAGCGTCATTTAGAAGCGGGATATATTGTTGTTTTAAATCGTTATGTCGAATCAAATATGGCCTTTCAAGGTGGTAAAATAAAAGATATAAAAAAAAGAAATATGATGTATGAATGGTTAGATAATTTAGAATTTGTTTTACTTGACTTACCAAGACCTGATTATGTTCTGTTTTTATACTTACCCTTTGAATATGTCTGTACATTAAAAAGCAAGCGTGGTAAAATAGCAAGTGCTAATTTACTTCATATGGCGGAAATAGCTTATTTAGAATTAGCTACAATTTATGACTATGAAAAAATAAATTGTTTAAAAAACAGTGAACTTCGTAGTATTGATGATATAGCAAAAGAAATACTTAAGAAAGTTAAAGCATTTTTAGAAACGAGTGATGATAATTGAAGTTAAGTGATTTTGATTATGAGTTACCTAGTGAATTAATTGCTCAAACTCCCATTAAAACTAGAGATCAATCAAGATTAATGGTATTAGATAAAAAAACAGGCGAGTATACTCATAAACATTTCTATGATATTATAAATGAATTACATAAAGGTGATGTTTTGGTATTAAATGATACCAAAGTCATACCGGCAAGACTAATTGGTACCAAAGAAGAAACCGGAGCTGTAATTGAACTGTTACTCTTAAAAGATTTAGGCAATAATATTTGGGAATGTTTATCAAGACCAGCTAAAAGATTAAAAGTAGGAACAACTATTATTTTTTCTGATAAATTAAAAGCCGAAGTAGTAGCAAAAAAAGACGAAGGACTTGTTCATGTAAAACTTTTATATAAAGGTATTTTAATGGAAATATTAGATGAACTAGGTTCGATGCCCTTACCACCTTATATTCATGAAAAACTAGAAGATAAAAACCGTTATCAAACGGTATATGCTAAAAACATTGGTAGTGCTGCTGCTCCAACGGCAGGTCTTCATTTTACTGAAGAACTATTAGAAGAGTTAAAAAAGAAGGGAATAGAAATAGTCTTTATTACTCTGCATGTTGGTTTAGGAACATTCAGACCAGTAGAAGAAGAAAACATTTTAGAGCATCATATGCACAGTGAATATTATAATATGACTAAAGAAGTAGCAGACCAGTTAAATAAAGCTAAAAAAGAAGGAAGAAAAATATATGCTGTTGGAACAACTTCAACCAGAACCCTAGAAACCATTATCAATAAATATCATGAATTTAGAGAATGTAGTGGTAATACGGATATATTTATTTATCCAGGATTTAAGTTTTTAGCTATAGATGGGTTAATTACCAATTTCCATTTACCCAAATCTACTTTACTTATGCTAGTAAGTGCTTTGTCTTCCAAAGAAATAATACTTAATGCTTATAAGGAAGCTGTAAAAGAGAAATATCGCTTTTTCTCTTTTGGAGATGCTATGTTTATAAAATAAACTTGAGATTTTCTCAAGTTTTTAAATGTTTAAATATTTAGGATTATCAATTTTACCTAAAAGATAATCAGCAGATATATTATATTTTTTACAAATAGTATATAAAAAAGGAGTAGCAATTAAATTTTTTCCTTTTTCATAATTAGCAATAACTGGTTGAACAGTATTTAGAATACTAGCTAATTTTACTTGGGTTAATTTTTGACTTTTTCGAAATGCTTTTAATCTTTCGCCAACTATTTTTATTTCTATATTTTTATTTTCCTTTTTATAATTGCAAGTATTAGTAAATTCAAATAAATAATCAAATGAAACATTAAAAAAATCACATAAAATATTTAAATATTTTATAGGCATAATTTCATATTCTTTTTCATATTTAGCATATACACTATTATCTATTCCTAATTGTTTAGCCATTTTTAACTGCGTAAATCCTACTTGTTCTCTTAATTCTATTAATCTATTAAAATACATCATAAATTATATCACCAATATAATCTTCTCATTTTTTAAATCTCATTTTTAATTTTTGGCAAAATAACTATATTTTTCTTGACTTTTAATCTAGCTCACTTTATAATTTAACTATAAGCTAGGAAACTCATCATTTATAGTAAAACTTTTTGATGAAAAGATAAATGAAGTAGAGCTTATAGTAAAGGAAGTTGTTTATGGAAAAGAAAAAGAAAAAAATATGGATTATAGGGGGATTAGTATTATGTTTGGTGGCAGTAATTGGTATAACTTTTGCCTTCTTTAGTACTGGTGGTACTCAAGATACAGCCAATACTTTTACCAGTGGTTGCCTAAATATTGAATTAACAGATGCCTCATCATCTATTAATCTAACTAATACTTATCCTATAAGTGATGTCGAAGGGGTAGATAGTACTAGTTATGATTTTACTATTAGAAATACATGTGATACTCCAACTAATTACAGTATTAATCTAGAAAGCTTAAATCAAGTATCAAATTTGCTTAATGCTGATTATATTAAAGTATCTCTATCAAGTAATACCGTAGATAATGTAATATCTAAATTAAGCGATAATATAGTAGCCACTCCCGAAATAGATGGAGCATATGAAGCATATACTTTGTATACAGCAAGTTTAGAAGCAAATGAAACAAAAACATATCACTTAAAACTATGGATAGATTATGATGCAACGGTTGAACAAGCTGCAAATAAAACCTATTCATCAAAAATAAATGTTATAGCAAATCCAGAAACACAAGTAGTAGATACATTAGAAGCAACATTTACATTAGATGATAAAACCCTAACCAGTAGTTTATCAGATAATGTAACAAGTGCCACATACTGTACCACTACAACCAATATATGTGAACCAACCACAACGGTAGCAATAACAAATAATAGTTATACAGTAGAATTAGAAGGAAATGAAAATAACCAAATGGTATGTACCAAACTAAATGGAACAAGTAAAGTAATATGTAGTAATGGATTGGAGGTAAAACCACTACTAGGAGGAGCATATATACTAGCAAGTGAAAATGCTCCAACAAGTAGTACAACGGACTGGACAGGAGGAACAACTTACTACTATACAGGGAAACCAAATAACTGGGTACAGTTTGGAACGAATAGTAGTGGACAATCACTATACTGGAGAATCATAAGGATCAATGGAGATGGTACAATCCGAATAATCTATCAAGGAACAGGATTTAATACAACAGGAAGTGGAACCCAAATCGGAACAAGTGCATTCAATAGTTCATATAATAATAATATGTATGTAGGGTTTAAGTATACGAGTAATCAAGTACACGGAACAGGAACAAATAGTACCATCTTAAATACCTTAAATAATTGGTATGCAAGTAATTTAGCTGATGAATCCGAGTATCTAAATGGAGCTGTAGGGTTCTGCGGAGATAGATATCCAAGTACAAATTACAGTAGTAGTAACGGTTCAGGAGGAACCGGAACAACCACAACATATTATGGAGCTTTTATAAGGTTATTTAATAAAGGAACAAGTAATAGTAATCCAAGCTTACAATGTGATAGTCAGGATGTATATACAACAACTGATAGTAGTAGTGGAAATAAATCATTACAATATCCAATAGGACTAGTAACAGCAGATGAAGCAGCCTTAACAGGAATAACTTATAATAATGCGAATACAGGAAGTTACCTATATACAGGTGAATATTACTGGACCATGTCTCCGTATAACTTTATTTCTGCG
>CALVQM010000004.1 GCA_944358125.1 uncultured Bacilli bacterium | reverse complement strand
ATGTTATTTAGTGATGATAACAAGATGCCAAGACGTCGTCAAGTAGAAGAGACTCTTGATGATGAATATGACATTCCCCCATTCTTAAGAAACAAAGATAGATTTTAAAGAACGTATGAGCCGTTCTTTTTTCTTTTGAAAAAGAACTATTATCTTGTTAGAAATAAGATTGTAATACCACTATAATTTTGCTATACTTAAAGAGGTGAATGTAGTATGAATATCTTGGTTATTCCCAGTTGGTATCCAAATGGTTTAGATCAACTAATGGGTATTTATCATAAAGAATTTTGTGAAGCTCTAGCAATGAGCAAAAATATTAAAGTAAATATGCTTTTTATAGAAAGAGAAAGACTAAATAATCCCTTAAAGTTTTTATTTATGCCCAAACATAAAAAGATAAGTGAAAAAAATTATCATGTTTATATTACTAGAATGTTAAATAGGGAAAGATTAAATTATAAATGGCAAATACATAGCTATGTAAAAGTTTTGGATCATGCTTTTAAAGCATACTTAAAAGAAAATCCTAAACCAGATGTTATTCATGCTATGGTAACCATTCCTGCTGGATATGCTGCTTGTGTTTTAGGCAAAAAATATAATATTCCGGTAGTAATAACAGAACATGCTTCTTATGCTAAAACATTTTTTGAAGGTCAAAATAAATCTTTTGGTTTATATGCTCTAAATAATATTAGTTACTTTACAACGGTAAGCCAATATATGTTAGAAGAAATACCAGAAACTTATACTCCTAAAGCTGTTTTGCCTAATTTAGTAAATACTGACCTTTTTAAATTACCCCGTAAAAAAATAAATGGCCTAAAATTAATTCAAGTATGTGCTTTTAGAAAAGGAAAAAGAATTGAAGATATGCTTAAAGCTCTAAAAATAATTATAGATAAAAAAGAAGTAGCAAATGTATCTTTAACAATTATTGGTGATGGTTATTTAAAAAAATATTATCAACATACCTGTCATGAACTAGGATTAGATGCTTATGTAAATTTTATTGGCCGCCAAACCAAAAAAGAAATAGCAACCATTTTAAATGAACATAATATTTTTGTTATAACAAGTGATAAAGAAACATTTTGTATTCCTGGCATTGAAGCTTTAGCTAGTGGTATGCCAATCATTTCTACTAAATGTTTAGGACCTGAAGAATATATTGACGAAAAAAGTGGTAAATTAGTAAATATAGGTGATGTTAAATCTTTAGCAAAGGCAATTATAGAAGTGTATAAAACAATAGACAAATATGATATTTCTTATTTAAGAGCAATCGCTGAAAGGTATTCTCCAAAAAATGTAACTGCTAAAGCCTTAAAAATATACAAAGAAGTTATAAAAAATAAAGAGGTGTAATATGAGTATAATAAGTTATGCGTTAAAAGGTAATTTAAAGAACTTTAATGCCAAAATAAATGAATTAGCCCAAAAAGAAAATCGTAGTTCTCTAGGATTAAAACTAAATTTCCTAAATTGTTTTCGTTTAATCGGTTGTGGATACAGTGATTATTTAAATTATGAACTATATAATAAAACGAAAAAAGAAGTATTAGAATACGCATCAATTAAAGATCAAGACAAATTTTATGAAATTGTAAGTCCTTCTAAATATAAAACCTTTTTTACCATTAAAACCAACTTTTTACGTAATTTTAAAAAATATATAAAAAGAGATTTCTTTGATAATGGTACTTTAGAAGAATTAAAGATCTTTTTAGCCCAACACGATTATTTTATGATGAAACCTTATGATGGCCTAGGTGGTAGGGGTGTAGAAAAAGTCTATACGAAAGATATTAAAAATATTGCAGAATTTTATCAAAAGTTAAAAGAGGAAAAATTATTTTTAGAAGAATATGTTGAACAACATCCAAAAGTTAGTGAAATTTGTAATAGCAGTGTAAATACAATTAGAATTATGACTTTTAGTTATAATGGTAAAAGCGAAATCTTATTTGCTTGTATGCGTTTTGGTAATGGCACATATAATGTAGATAATTTTCATAAAGGTGGTATGGCTTGTTTAGTTGATTTACAAACAGGTAAATTAGTAGGGAAAGCTTTTAATAAAAATCTAGATTATTTTGAATTTCACCCTAAATCGCATATTAAATTTGATGGTTTTCAAATACCTAATTGGGAAAAAATCAAAAAATTAGTTTTAGAAGCATCATTAGTAAATAAAAATATTCATGTTGTTGGTTGGGACGTAGCCGTTACCCAAGATGGAGCAACATTTATTGAAGGTAATAGAAGACCAGGTTTTGATTTAGTTCAAGTTTTATCAAAAAGGGGACGAAAAGATATTATGCGACATTGCTTAAATATTATAAATGAGGAAGAACATACAAATTATAAAATTTAGTCAAATTATGTTTTTTCATAATTTTTATATAGAATAACTTAATATTTTTTTGTATAATAAGAGTAGGTGAATTAGATGATATATTTAGATTATAGTGCAACAACACCAATAGGATTTGAAGTACTAGATACATACAATAAAACAAGCAAAGATTTTTTTGGTAATCCCAATTCTCTACATGAGCTTGGGGTGAAATCCAAAAATTTAATGAATAGTGCCACAAAACAAATAGCGGAAATACTAAATATTAATGAAAAAGAAATTACTTATACAAGTGGCGCCACAATGTCTAATAATTTAGCTATTCTTGGAGCAGCTATGTACAATCAAAAGAAAGGGCATCATATTATTGTTTCTAAATTAGAGCATCCCTCTATCTATGCTATATGTGATCACTTAGAAAGTTTAGGCTTTGAAATTAGTTATGTAAATAATGATGAAGAAGGATTAATTGATTTTGAAGATTTAAAAAGATTAATCAGGGAAGATACGATACTCGTAAGTATATGTGCTGTAAATAGCGAACTAGGAATTAGACAACCCCTAAAAATGATTAGACAAATTATTAAAAAAGAAAACCCCAATACCATCTTTCATTCTGATATGACTCAAGCGATTGGTAAAGTAAGTATTAGTATGCACGATGTTGATTTAGCAACATTCGCAGCTCATAAAATATATGGACCTAAAGGAATAGGGGTTTTATATAAAAGTAATAATATTAATATTTCTCCTATCTTATTTGGTTCTGGCACTACTAATATGTTAAATCCTGGAACTCCAGCTGTACCTTTAATTGTCGCTTTATCCAAAGCCCTTCGACTTGCTACTACAGACATTGAAAAAAGGGAAAGATTTATTGAAAGATTAAATGAAAAGATTGTGAATGCTTTAAAAAAATACAATGGTGTTATGATCAATAAAACCAAATACAGTATTCCTCATATCTTAAATATTAGTTTACGAAATATAAAAGCCGAAACATTCTTACATGCTTTAGAAGAATTTGAAGTCTATGTAAGTTCTAATACTGCTTGCTCTAGTGCTACTTTATCTACAGCTGTAATGGCTGTTTATAATGATAAAGTAAGAGCATCCTCAACCATTAGAATTAGCCTATCTCATCTTACAACCACAGATGAAGTAAATAAATTTATATCTTATTTTGATGGAATATATCGCAAACTTAGTGGACTACATGATTAATTTGTAGTCTCTTTTATTTACAAAAAGCTAAATTTTAAGTATAATACTCATGTGATGTTTATGAAAAGTGTTATATTAATTAAATATGGAGAATTATCTACAAAAAAAGATAATATTAATTTCTTTCTAAAAAAATTAAAAGAAAATATTTTATTAGCTTTAAATGATTTAGATGCCCTAGTAACTTATGATTTAGGACGTATGTTTATCCATACGAATGAAAAATTTGATGAAGTAGTAAAAAGAGTTAAAAATATTTTTGGGATACATGAAATAAATATTGGCTATGTTATTGATAGTACAGATTTTAATATTGTAAAAGAAGAAGTATTAAATCTCTTAAAAGCCAAAGAATTTACGACATTCAAAGTCGAAAGTAAAAGAAGTAATAAAAAGTTAAATACGACTAGTGTTCTATTAAGCAAAAATCTAGGAGCTCATATCTTAAAAAATATTCCTGGTTTAAAAGTGGACATAAAAAATCCTGAAGTACTAGTAAATGTCGAATATCGAATAAATAATACTTTAGTTTATTTTGATAAATTGAAAGGATTAGGAGGATATCCCGTTGGTACTTTAGGAAAGGGATTATTAATGTTAAGTGGCGGCATAGATTCCCCTGTTGCCGGGTTTTTAACGATTAAAAGAGGCGTAAAAATAGAAGCTATTTATTTTGAAAGTCCACCTCATACTAGTAATGAAGCCAAAAACAAAGTGAAAGATCTAGCTAAAAAATTAGCCGTATACAACAATGATATCATTTTGCATGTCGTTAATTTTACTGAAATTCAAGAAGCTATTTATAAAAATATTCCCCATGATTATTTAATAACGATCATGAGAAGAATGATGTACCGGATAAGTGCCATTATAGCTAGTCGTAGAAATGCAAAAATTTTAATAAATGGAGAATCTATTGGTCAAGTAGCCAGTCAAACCCTAACTAGTATGAATGCCATTAATGAAGTGGTGAGTATGCCTGTAATAAGACCTCTTGCTTGTTTTGATAAATTAGACATTATTGATATTGCCCAAAAAATTGATACTTACGAAACAAGTATTTTGCCATTTATAGATTGTTGTACGATATTTGTGCCTAAACACCCAGTAATTAATCCTAGTATCGAAAAATGCTATGAATACGAAGAATTAATACCATTTAAAGATTTAATTTATAAGGCTATAAAAAATCATGAAGTAATTACTATTAAAGCTCATGAAGAAGAAAAGGCGTTTAAAGATTTATTATAATATCCTGCCAAAAAAGTACATAAACTATAGTTAAGAAAATATAGTAGAATTCAGTTTTGTAATTCAACTATATTTTTTTTCTGTAAAAAACTAATTTAAAATAATTGACCTAAAAGTATAATCATGCTATAATCCAAATATAAAGGATACAATATTTGTATAGGGTATTTAAAATGAAATATATTAAATGGATAATTATTGTTGTATTAATAATATTAATATTTTTAAGTTTAAAAATTTTTCTAAAAAAAGACGAAAATATTCCAAATACTCCTTCAAATCAAACAGAAACAACAGTGGATTCAAGATATTTAAAAAATTCCACAGTCAATAATCACGCCTGTATTTTTAATGATTTATTAAGACTAATGAAATGTGATAATATTTTAGAAGAAAAATATGATAGTAAAAATAATCTTATCTACATTCAAACCCCAGATAAAGAATATTATTATAACTACATATATAAAGATGGTAAAATAGTTAAATTTTCTCACGAAAATTTTGAAATAAATGTAAGCTATGATGAATATGGTCGTATTATTCAATTAGATATTATAAATAATGGAAAAAATTCTAAAGTTATTTATGAATTTCCTAATTATATAGAAGATGACACTTTAATTCCTAATAAAATAACTTTATATGAAGAGGAAAAAATGCTTTATTATTTAAATATTGAAAAAGAAATTGATTTTGGATCTATTTATATAGTTGAAAAAAAGTATGATAGCCGCAATATAAATCTTCTAACTAGAACTTATTATTTTGAAGATAATCGTAATTTATCTCCAACTTTCTTTGAACAAATTAACTATATTCCTGAACCATATTATGAAAATAATTTCTTTATTAATTTAAAATATATTTATGCTAATCATGGAACAGAATTAAGCAATTTTTATCCCCAAATAGAAAATTTTGACAAAATAATTAATGATAGCAAGTTTATTTTTTATAAAACAGATAATTCTTTTTATAATAGTAATTATGATTATTTAAAGATATTGTCAAATGATTTAAATTGCGCTAGAGAACGATATTTGAACACTATTTTATATAAGTATGATAATAAATATTATAAATATACTATAAATAAAAATGCTTATCAAAATAAACCTTTCTATATAATAAATAATCCTATTGAAATTACATACGAAGAATATCATGAATATATAAAAAATTATAGTTAATTTAGATTTTTTAGATAAATCTATTGCAGAAAGAATATTATTATACAATATAAACTACAAGTGAATAACAGAAATATATTCCTTGTAGTTTTTTATTAACTCTTTTACAAATACCGAAGGATTATCTTTCGGAACAAATAAATAACAATAATTTTTAGTACGGGTTAAAGCTACATAAAATAGTCTTCGCTCTTCTTCAAAAGGGTACTTATCATAATGTTTAATGACATATTTAAGTATTTTTTCATCTTTGATTTTAGATGGAAGAGAATTAGTATTATTAGTTAAATTGATAATAACAACATTATCTTCTTCAAGTCCTTTAGCTTTATGTATGGTCTTATAATAAATATTATAATTGTGATAGAGTATTTGATTATTTTCTATTTTTAATTTATCATTTAAAACAGTATATATATCAGCATTATTTCTACCTAAAATCATCAAGTTAGGGGCATTTATTCTTTTAATAAGTTTGTAAAAATCATTCTTCATATTCTTGTAATAGCATACAACAATAGGCTTATTAATACTTTTATTAGATTTTAGCTTTTTCTTCATCTGTCTCGGATTTTTCATGATAAATGATCCCGCAACATGAATAAGTTCCTTGCTATTACGATAAGTATTAGTAATATAAAGCTCTTTAGCCGGTGCAAAGTGTTTTCTAAAATTCAAAAAATTATTAATATCACAACCAGAGAAACGATAGATCGATTGAAAATCATCCCCAACTACTGTAACATAAGCTTTAGTCTTATTAGCAATTGCTTGAACCAATCTTTCTCGAACCAAAGAAGTATCTTGGTATTCATCAACAATGATATATTGATAATGTTTATTTATCCCTTTTTCATTTACTATTTTGGTAGCCAAATAAATCATATCATCAAAATCAATAACTCCACTTGCTTTTTTCTCTACAAGATACATTTCATATAGTTTTTGCATAATTTTTATCATAGGTAAATCTCTTTTTTTCGCTTTTTTTAAAATATCATGAAAATATTTAGAATCATAATAATTAGCAATAAAAAGACGAATAAAACGAATAATCACTTTTTTATAATCCTGAAATTCTTGCTTTTTTTCATATTTTTTATCCCAAAAAAGACGTTCAAAATAACGACTATGCGTACTAGCAAGTGTTTCTTCGATTAAGTATTCTAATAAATCTTCACTAGCTATATGATATTGAACATGATGTTCTTTTAATATTTCTAAAGAAAGTTTATGAAAAGTATAGACTTTGGCCTTTTGATTTAGTTCTTTGCTTATTTTTTCTTCCAAACTATTTGCTGCGTTATTTGTAAAAGTAATACATAAAATATTTTCTAAAGGGACTTGCATATAAAGTACTAAATATTTAATTTTACCAACCATAGTTGTACTTTTACCAGCCCCAGCTCCAGCGATAATAATTGTATTAGTATCATTTACTAAAGCAGCGCTCATTTGTTCTTTATCAAGTTCATATCCTAAAACATCTAACTTCATGACATCACCAATTATCTTTTCCCTAAAAATAAGAAACAAAAAATTTCTTGCTTCTATATTTAAAATATGTTATATTAAATATGTAAGTGTTATCCAGTTGGATAACGCCTGCGTTTTGTTGCAGACGCTACTTAGCGTCTTTTTTCATTGCTATCTTTAGAGATTAGCATGATTATTATAATAAGTAATAATGTCATATCACTCATTTACATCACCTAGCTTTCATAAAAACCCCCTGAATATCAGGTAGTTTAAACTACTAACAAAAATGAAGCAGGCGCTTACCAACTGAATAACAATTATTTATTATGAATGACAATACTTAAAAAAGCAAGAAAAAGAGTTCGACATAGTTCGACGACTTATGACATCTGTGTCGTAAAATAAAAAATTATCTATTTATTAAGGTGTTTAGAACTATCAAGTTAACTCACATAATCTCTTAATTCTTTTAATTTCATCTATTTAAATTGGCGAAATGGCAATTTTTTTTGTTCTAGCTTAACTTATAATTTAAATACATTTAGAAAACTCATCATATAACTATGATTATGAAGACTAGCTCATGAAAGATTGCTACCTTTTTATTTGCTAAAAGGCAATAAAAAAGCTAAAAATAAAAAAAAGATAGTTTTTTTTGAAATTTATAGTATAATTAAATGAGAGGTGAGTTTATGAAAGTTGTTGTTAGTGCTGGAGGAACAGGTGGACATATATATCCAGCTTTAGCGATACTAGAAAAACTTAAAAAAGAAGTAGGGGATTTAGAAGTCTTATATATTGGAACCAAAAATCGAATGGAAAGTGAAATTATTCCTAAAAGAGGAATAGAATATGTTGGTCTAGATATTTATGGATTTTCTAAAAATATTTTAAAAGATCTTAAAAATGTTTATTTAGTATCATCTAGTTACCATAAGTGTTTAAAATTATTAAAAGAGTTTAAGCCTGATATTGTTTTAGGCTTTGGTGGATATGTAACGTATCCAGTATTAAAAGCGGCTAAAAAATTAAATATCAAAACTTTTTTACATGAACAAAATAGTGTTGTTGGAAAAACCAATAAATTATTATCCAAAGATATCGATTTAGTAGCAGTATCTTTCCTAAGTACTATGAGTAAATTTCCAAAAGCCAAAAAAGTGATTTATTCTGGAAATCCATGTGGAGAGCATGCTTTAACTACTAAACCTATTAAAAAAAGTGATATAGGTCTTGATAACAAGAAAAAATTAGTTATCGTAGTCGCCGGTTCTTTAGGCAGTAGTACGGTTAATGAAAAATTAAAAGAATTTTTAAGATTAAGTAAAAAAAGTGATTATCAAGTTTTATATATTACCGGAAAATCTCATTATGAAGAATTTAGGAAAAATACTCGTTTTGGTAGCAATATAAAAGTACTACCTTATCTAGATAATTTGGCAGGATTAATGCGCAATTGTGATTTAATTGTAACTCGTGCTGGAGCATCAACTATGAGTGAAATTCTAGCTTTAAATTTACCTGCTATTTTCATTCCAAGTCCCTATGTTGCGGGTAACCATCAGTATTATAATGCCTTAGAAATTGTTAAAAATAATGCCGGCTTAATGATTGAAGAAGATAAGTTAAATGGCGAAGTCTTATTTAATATGGTTACAGAACTTCTAAATGATAAACAAAAATATGAAATCATGAAAATGAATTTACGAAATCTAGGTAAGACCGATAGTAGTAAAATAATTGTTGATGAAATAAAGGAGCTAATAAAATGAACGAAATAACAGGAATAAGCATAACTTATGATGCTTCTCTAAAAAATCTAAATACTTACAAGATTGACAGTACAGCTAAATATTTAATAGAAGTACAAACACTTGAAGGATTAATTAGTATTTTAAATTATTTAAATGAGCATAACATCAAACACTTTATTTTAGGCGCAGGCTCTAATATTGTTATTGATGATTATTTTGATGGTGCCATAATAAAATTAAATGGCTTAAACAAAATAGAAGTAAAAGATAATATCATAACTTGCGAAGCGGGAGCTATGATGGGAGCCCTATCTTGTGCCTCTATGGATCATAATTTAACTGGTCTTGAATGGGCTATAAATATTCCAGGAACCATTGGCGGAAGTATTGTTGGTAATGCTGGAGCATATAAAAAGGAAATATTTGATTCCCTAGTAGAAATTAAAGTTTTAGATGAAAATTTACAAATAAAAGAGATTAAAAAAGAAGAAATCAAACATTCTTATCGTCATACGGATTTAAAAGAAAAACCATGGATTGTACTTGAGGCCACATTTAAGTTAGAAAAAGGAGATAAAGAAGAATCTCTAGCTTTAGTCCGTGATCGTAAAGAGCGTAGATTAGCTACTCAACCACTTGATATGCCATCCGCTGGAAGTGTCTTCCGTAATCCCGAAAATGATCATGCTGGAAGATTAATTGAAGCTGCGGGTCTAAAGGGTAAGAAAATAGGGGGAGCTATGGTTTCCGAAAAACATGCCAATTTTATTGTAAATACCGGTGATGCTACTAGTAATGATATTAAAAATTTGATAAAATTAGTGCATACGCAAGTAAAAGAAAAATTTAATGTAGATTTAGTTTTAGAACAAGAAATAATTGATTGGAAGTAAATATGGAGAAAGTAAAAAGGGTAAAAAAACGCAAACTAAACTGGAAACGTATTTTAATATTGCTATTAATTCTCTATTTAATAGCAATGCTTTTATATACCTTTTTTACTATGCCCATTAAAAATATTTATATTAAAGGAACTAATTTACTAACTGATAACGATATAATTGAAGTAGCTAATCTAAAAGATTATCCAGCTATCTTTAAAATCAGTAAATCAAAATTAAAAAAAGAAATAAGTTCGTTAGAGTTAGTAGAAGATGTAGATATTAAAAAAACAATAACGGGTAAATTAACGATTACTATTACCGAAGCAAGGCCATTATTTTTTAATCGAACGACTAATAAAGTAGTTTTAAGTAATAATAAAGAAGTAGAGAATAATAACTATTTAGGCATACCTACTTTAATCAATCGTGTTCCAACTGATATCTTAAGTGATTTCATAACAGCTCTAAGTGAAATAGATCACGATATTATTAAAATGATTAACGAAATAGAATATGATCCCAATATTAGCAATGATATTACCATTGATGAGTATCGTTTCTTACTTAGAATGAACGATTCTAATCATGTCTATGTCAATATCATTAATATGGAACGTTTAAATGATTATGAAAGTGTTTTCGCAACCATTGGAGATTTGCGAGGAACCGTTTATTTAGATAGTTACAATGCCGATAATATTATCTTTGAAGCATTTGGCAGCGATACCGAAGAAGAAACAAATACGGGGGGTGAAATAAAAGATGAAACCGAAAATTAATTATCAAAAAAAATTAGAAGAATTAGTAAGTACTTTTACTAGTAAGCCTAAGCTTTTATTACATAGTTGCTGTGGACCATGTTCGACAGAGGTCATTGATTTTCTAAAAGATTATTTTGAAATAACCGTCTTTTATTATAATCCTAATATTGAGCCAGTGGAAGAATATCTACATCGCAAAACAGAACAAATAAGATTTTTAAAAGAATACAAGGAAGCTGAGGTAGACTTTTTAGATTGTGATTATGATAATTCCTCTTTTAAAGAAATAGCTAAAGGTCTAGAACACGAAAAAGAAGGCGGCGCTAGATGTAATAAATGTTTCTATCTAAGAATGTATGAAACAGCCAAGAAAGCTAAAGAATTAGGATTTTCTTATTTTGGTACCACTCTTACCGTAAGTCCTCATAAAAATAGTACGATAATTAACGAAATAGGGGAACATATCAGTGGGTATTTAAAAATAAGTTATATATACGGTGATTTTAAAAAGAATGATGGTTATAAAAAAAGTATTGAATTTAGTAAAATCTACAATTTATATCGTCAAGATTATTGTGGATGTTTGTACGGAAAGGAGTAATATATGGATTTAGAAAAATATATAATAATAGTTACATTTATACCCTGGATTTTAATTGCTATTGTAAGTACAATTAATAATTTAAATAATGAGTATTATCGCACTTTCTCATTAAAGTATTTAGGCAAAAATATATTTAAGATATTTCGTTTAGACACTCTATTATTAATTTTATGTTTTTGGTATTTTGCTTCTTTTGGCTTAGAATTTGTAGATAAATACTTATTTGCTATTATGTGCTTGTATTTATTTGTTAATTTCTTTTATGAAAAAAAGAATCCTCTAAAAAAGGGATTCTTTAAAGAACATCTTATCGAATTGATATTATTAATAATAGTGATGGCAATACCATTTATTTACTACCATAATACCGATAACTTGAATTTTACTTACAAAATAATGCTTTTATACTTATTTTTTGAGTATATAACTATTTTAGTAATAAGTTTAATAGCGAAATTGATAAAAAAAATATTCAAAAGAAAAGGCCATACGAACAAGTAGGCCTTTTTCTATACCTCTAATTCTTCATCACTTTCAATATCAACTGTTTTCATAATTTCTTCCATACTAGTTAATCCTTCAACTGCTTTAGTAAGTCCATCTTCAAACATAGTCGTAATATCTTCTTTCGCATGATAAACGAGTTCTTTTAATTCTTTTCTTGAGGCATTAGTAGTAATAGCTTCCCTGATATCCTCATTAATAGATAACACTTCATGAATAGCAATTCGACCCATATATCCATGATTACAATACTTGCAACCAACAGGTGTATAAACCTCATTTACTAAAACTCCTAAATGCTTTTTAATAAGCTTTTTTTCATAAGGAGTAGTGGGTCTAGTTCCTCGACATTTAGGGCATAATTTTTTAACTAGTTTTTGAGAAACTATCCCTGTTAAAGCACTACCAAGTAAATAACGTTCCACTTCCATATCAATTAATCTTTCGATAGTCGTTAAGGAATTATTGGTGTGAACCGTAGATAATACAAGATGCCCCGTAATACTAGCTCGAACTGCAATTCTAGCCGTTTCATTATCTCTTATTTCTCCAACCATAATAATATCTGGATCCTGTCTTAATATACTTCGTAAAGTATAGGAAAAAGTACGTCCAATATCACTTAATACTTGAACTTGATTAATATTTTGTATTTTCATTTCGACCGGATCTTCAACCGTAATAATATTTCGCTCTTTTGTATTTAATTTTTGAAGTAGAGCATAAACTGTAGTCGACTTACCAGTACCAGTAGCACCAGTAACTAAAATAAGACCATTAGGTTTTTGGATCATTTCTGAAAGTCTTTTTAAGTTTGTCTCACTGAACCCCAAATTTTCTAAACCATTTAAACTCATACTATAATCTAAAATACGAATAACCATTTTTTCGCCATTAACACAAGGAAGAGAGGAAACACGAAGATCGATTGCTACTTCTTGAATAACATTTTTAATCGCTCCATCTTGAGGCATTCTCGTCTCTGTAATATTCATACCACTAATAATCTTAATTCTAGTTACAACATTTTTCTGAAGTATCTTTGGAATTTTGGCATAATCTTGTAATTCCCCATCTATACGAATACGAACCATTAAACAATCATCCAGTGGATCAAAATGAATATCACTAGCGTCTCTTTTTATAGCATCTATAATAATATCATTAACTATTTCGACAATACTAACACGTTCAAAATCAAAAGTTCTCAAATACATCACCTATTCTAAAATAATTATACACTAAAAGAGATTGGATAACAAGGAAATTAAAATATTAACTAAAAAAATAATAACAATAATTTAGAAATATGCTATAATATAAAAAAGAAAATTTGAAGTTATATGTCAAAAAGGAAAAAAATAATAATCTATAGTGTAATTGGATTAATCTTTTTAAGTGTAATTATCTTTATTCTTTTTTCTCATTTTATAATAAAAAAAGAGCTTACTTTCAATGGTTTTCACTTTAAAGAAGTAACAGAATTAAATTATAATGCTTATGATTTAAGTGCTTTTGTAGAAGAAGTAACTTGTGAAGAAAAATGTTTATTTAACAAAGAAGAATTAGACTATTCTATTTCTAATATCGAAACTTTAGGGACTCAAGAAATTACTGTAAAGATAACTTATCAAGGAAAAGTTTATGAAAAAACTTATGAAGTAGAAGTAATAGACAAACTATCACCAGTGATTACTTTATCAAATGAAGAAATAGAAATTTTAAAAAACAGCGATTTTGATTCTAAAGCATACATTACGGAAGTAACAGATAATTATAATGATTTAACAATTAACGATGTAGAAATAGAAAGTAAAGTAAATACAAAAGAAATAGGGGATTATACAGTTACTTATACTCTTATTGACTCTAATAATAATATTGGTACAGCTAGTTTAATTGTTCATGTTGTAGAAAAAATAGAAAAAAATGAAAATGATGATGATACCAAACAAGAAACAAATAATCCCAATAATAAAAACGATAACAAAACATCAAATAATAATACGAATAATTCCAATAGCACAAATTCTAATTTTAAATCCGTCATTAATAGTGTATCCCTATCTCCACTTACAACTAGATATCCCGATTTAGATAATGAAATAACAAGTATTATCTCAAGTGTTACCAATAGTGGCATGTCAAATTATGAATTATTACAAGCTATTTATAATTATGTCAAAAATAAACTAAGTTATGGCCAAGTTCCCATAAATATTTCTGATCTTTTAGGTTTAAAAGAGACTTATAGTTATTATGAATGGGATGCTTATCAAGTATTAAGATCTTATTATTCACTTCATACCGGTTATGGTGTATGTGATAATTATGCAGCTCTATTTATGATTTTAGCAAGACGAATCGGCTTTAATGCTTATGTTGTTGGTGGTTCTGTAAATAAAGTTGGCGGTGGAACGACTGGACATGCATGGGTCACGATTAAAGCAGGGGGAACATATTATATATTTGACCCTCAAATTGAAGATAGTAAAGGAACAAGCTATGATTATTTTGGCAAAACGGATTCAGAGCTTCCAATTTATCATTATACATTATCGACTCATGTGAATAGTTTTAAATATTTTAAAGAAAACCCAAATCAAATTCACCATTTTACCGTTGATTTTAATATAAGCGGCGCATCAACGGGAACTAAGACTTTATCAAGTAATGGTAGTTATAGTGCTTACAATTCAGCTTGGTTTAATATAGGTGATACAGTTACCATTAATTTTAAAGCATCACTATCTCAAAATTACACATTAGAAATACTAAAAAATGATCAAGTAATATCAAGTGAATCTTATGATGGATCTAGTAAAACAGTAACTTTTACTTTTGATGAAGCTGGTCAAATAAATTATGATATTAAAATAAAAATAAGTAATAGTCGCTACGTACTATATGGTGTTCATGGAACAGTAAAAGAACCAACATCAACAAATACTACTGAAAATGAAGCTTGAAGGTAAAATCAAGCTTTTTCTTTATTTAAAAATATGGGTATTCATGGTAGAATATTGTTGGAGTGATAAATATGCCTAAAGTATTAATTGAAAGATTAGATGATTTTGGAAGAGGTATAGCTCACATTAACAATAAAGTTGTTTTTATAGAAAATGCTTTACCAGAAGAAGTAGTAGAAATAAAAATAATAAATGATAAGAAAAATTTTAGTGAAGCAAAAGTAGTAAAATATTTAAAATTAAGTAAGGATAGATTAGAAAGCAAATGTCCATACTTTGAAGTCTGTGGAGGTTGTAATTTACTTCATTTAAGTTATGAAAATACTTTAACATTTAAACAAAGCAAAATAAAAGAATTATTAAAGAAAAATAAGATAAATTATAACAAAGAAATAGAAATTATAAAAAATGACAATCCTTATTATTACCGCAACAAAGTAAGTTTGAAAATAGAAAATGGACATTTAGGCTATTATGAAGAAAGTAGTCATAAATTAATAGAAATAAAAGAATGTATGATTGCTAAACATTCTATTAATGAAGTAATTAAAAATTACAAATTATTAAATTTAGAAAATGCCAAACTAACAATTCGTTCTAATTACAATGATGAAATATTAATTATAATTGAGACAAATGAAAAGGAATATAACATTGAATTAGCTAAATTAAAAGAAAAAGTAAAACTAGTAGGTATTATTTATAACAATATTACGATATATGGTGAAAATTTCTTTTATGAGCGAATTAATGGTAAACTATTTAAAGTATCATTTGATTCATTCTTTCAAGTAAATGAGTGTATAACGAGTGAATTATTTGATTTAATAAAGAATAATATCGATAAAGATAGTATAGCTTTAGATTTATATAGTGGAGTTGGAACATTAGGTATCATTGCTGCTTCTAAATCTAAAGAAGTCTATAGTATGGAAATTATTAAAAATGCTGTTTTAAATGGCATAACCAATGCCAAATTAAATCAAGTAAATAACATTAAGTTTATGCTTGGTGATGTATCTAAAACCATTGATAAAATAAACTTTAACTTTGATACATTAATTGTTGATCCTCCAAGAAAAGGACTAGATAAAAAAACAAAAGAATTTATTTTAAAACATACTCCTTCTAAAATTATTTATATATCGTGCGACCCAAATACTTTAATGAGAGACTTAAAAGAATTTGAAAGTATTTATGAAGTTTGTGATTTTAAAATCATGGATATGTTTAGCTACACATATCATGTAGAAAGTTTTTGCGTTTTAAAGAAAAAATAAAAGGTGAGAAAGATGAAAAAAATAATAAAAAGTATAATTTTTAGTTTATTATTATTTATTCCTATGACAGTTTATGCAGAATCAGGAATCGAAAAGTTTTATATTAATGCAACTGTAGAAGAAAATGGCGATTTAACAGTTGAAGAATATTTCTATTTAAATGGTGAATTTAATGGCATGGAGCGAGAAATACTATATAGTAATGATGATTTATATGATTTTCACCCTGAATTAGATTATTATGGTGGAAGTAAACTTCATAATGGAAGTGGGATAGAACTAATAGAAATTAGAGCTTTACCCATAGATGAAAACTTTAATTTTGATAATATTTCTGGTACATTGTTTGAAGAGGTTAGCAATGCAGATAAAGGAGATTATGGTGTTTATACAGTTGATACATCTAGCAATGGAGAGTCTTATCAAATTTATTTACCAGATAATAAAAAGGAAGCATTTTATATCAAATATACATTAAAAAATATGGCCATTGTTCATAATGATGTTGCTGAGCTTTACTGGAATGCCATTGGCGATTCTCTTCGTGAATCGATCGGAACTTTAAGAATAACTGTAACTTTTCCAGGAAATGAAACGGAATTTCGTGTATGGGCTCATGGGCCCTTAAATGGTGTAATAAACAAAGCTTCAAATCAAGTATTAACGGCCGAAGTAACAAACGTGTATAGTTATGAACCAGTAGATATTCGAGCAGTCTTTGACAAATCTGTTATTCCAAATTCTACCAAAACAACTGGAGTCGATGCTTTAACTAAAATACTAAACTACGAAGAAGATTTAGCAAATCAAGCCAATTATGAGCGAGAGCAAACAGAATATCAAAATCAAGAGCAAGCATACGCGGAATTAGATTATTGTAATCGTTATCCAACTAGGGTCTGTTACAATAATGCCTCATATTATGTATCATTAGTAACAGATGAAACGATATTAGAGGATCTACAAACTAAATTAGAAGAATTACATATTCTTGTTGTAGAAACTGAAGAGAAAACAGCGAAAGAAGATGTTGAAATAGCCTTAGAAACACGTGATTATTATTGGTATGACGCGGCAATGGAATCAGTAGTGCTATTGGAAAATGAAGAGTTAAAAAGTGAATTATTAGCAAAGCTTGTTCCTGTTAAACAAGAAATTATCGAAAAGGAAGAAAACTACAATAAAACAGCGACAATTATTGCTGGTATTGTAATTGCATGCCTAATAGGAACAGGGATTTATATTTATTATAAATGTGATAAAGAATATGAAGTAGATTTTCCTCATAAATATATGCGTGATTTCCCAGATAATTTTTCACCATCGACAGTTGAATATTTAATGAAAAAGAAGATAACAGAAGAATCTATTTCTGCTGAAATTCTCTATTTAATTTACGAGAAGAAAATAAAAGCTACAGAAGACAAAGACAAAAAAGATATCCTTTTAGAAAAAAACGGACTAGAACTAGATCACACAAATGAATTAGAAAAAGCCTTAATAAATTTGATATTTAGAAGTAAAGAAAAAATTGGGTTAAAAGATTTAAAAAAGACTGCCAAAACAACAACTAGTTTTTACAAAGACTGGAAGAAAGTAAACAAAATAATGTTGAATACTGCTTTAGGTGAAAGATTATATGAAGAAGATAAACCAAAAGTAGAAAGCTCCAGTGAGAAAAAAGAAACATGGAAAGGAATAGTTACACTAATAATTCTTTTCATTGCAGCTAGTTTAGGATTTTTTGCCTTTATAATTGCTCTTGTAATTCTTCTTATCTGGAACCGAAAGACACTTTCTTACAAATTAAAGGAAGTTAAAAGTAAATTTTATCGTATTAAAAAATATAGTAGAATATTTGCAATATTAACAATTATTTACTCTATAATAGGAATAATCCACTTATTTGTTTATAATCATTTTATTAACGATGCATTTTTAATTTATTTAATTGTTATAATAGTTGCCATTATTCTCTTGATTTATACTGTAATTGCTAAAAAAAGAACGGAAAAAGGAGCATTAGCATATAAAAAATGGGAATCTTTTAAACGATTTCTAAAAGATTTTGGCTCTATGGATGAAAAATCTTTACCAGAAATTATTCTTTGGGAAAAATACTTAGTCTATGCAGTTGTTTTAGGTTGTGCTGATAAACTATCAAAAACAATGAAAATAAAACTAGAAAATATGAATGTTGATTATACCTTCAGTTTTGATCCTATAACATTTACACATTTAAGTATAATCAATCATGCAGTATCTTCATCAATTCATAGTGCTAGAGCTTACAATAGTTCTGGAGGTAGTTCTAACTGGTCAAGTGGTTCTGGAGGTGGAGGAGGATTCTCTTCCGGTGGCGGCTTCGGCGGAGGCGGAGGCGGCGGTGGTAGATTTTAAATTAGGGTATCAATAAAGGTGGTCGTTTCTGATATGATTTACATAAGTCATTATCCTTCTCCTCTAGGAGACATTCTACTTGCAAGTAAAAACAATGAATTAATTGGCCTATGGTTTGAAGGGCAAAAATATTATTTAGGTTCTATAAAAGAAGAAATAAAAGAAAAAAATGATGAAGAAATATTGATAAAAACCAAGAACTGGTTAGATAGTTATTTTAAGGGAGAAAGACCTAATATAAAAGAGTTAGCAATAAATCCTATCGGTTCAAATTTTAGAAAAGAAGTTTGGAAAATCCTTTGTGAAATTCCTTATGGAAGTACGATAACTTACAAAGTAATAGCAGAGAAAATAGCCAAAGAAAAAGGGCTTAAAAGTATGTCAGCCCAAGCTATAGGTGGTGCAGTAGGTCATAATCCGATATCCATTATTATTCCTTGTCATAGAGTAATAGGAACAAGTGGTAATTTAACAGGATATGCCGGAGGGCTAGATAAAAAATTGTATTTATTAAAACTTGAAAAAGAAACATCAAAAAAACAAAGCTAAATTAGGGTGGTAATAAGTAAGTATAGCATTTATTACCACAACCAGTAACCAAGCCAAAATAATTTTCTTTTCTAATTCAGAATTATATTTTCTTTTAAGTAATTGATAATTAATTAGTACACTAAGAACAATACAAACAAAATAAATGATTAGCATTAATAACATATTATGTTCACTATTTAAAAAATAAAAATAAATAGGAGAGTAAATAAGCATGAATAAACCTGCACAAGTAAGCGCAGCAATTAAGCCGCTTGTACATGTATTAATGTCATGCTTTTTTCGTATGGTAACTTTTTCAAACACAGACCAAATTAAAAAGGAAAGTATAATCACTTTATTAAACTGCCATATACTATCATTTATTGGAAATAGTAAAGAAGTAATAAATGATGGAAACCAGTAATACATATTCCGTACCAAAAAAGAAAGTAAAAAGATTACAATAATACTACAAGTTTTCCATACTTTAAGTTTTAAATCATCTTTATCCATGAATATCACCTTTTTATTAGTTTAATATAATTTTAAGTATTTATGTAAAAAAGAAGAAAACAAATTGAGTGCTAAAAAATATTGTGTTATAATTTAAAAGAGCCTAAGGTTTCTCCCAAGGGCTTTTTTTGTTTTTTAGAAAGAGGTGTTTTTTATGGCAAAATATGTATTTGTAACAGGAGGAGTTTGTTCAGGACTAGGAAAAGGGATTACAGCATCTAGTATAGCCTTGTTACTTAAATCAAAAGGTTATAAAGTATTTATGCAAAAGTTTGACCCTTATATGAATGTGGATCCCGGAACAATGTCACCAATCCAACATGGAGAAGTATTTGTAACATTTGATGGATGTGAAACAGATCTAGATTTAGGTCATTATGAAAGATTTATTGATGAAGAACTAAATTATACATCAAACATAACCAATGGTAAAATTTATTCTAGTGTTATAGAAAAGGAGCGAGTTGGCGACTTTTTAGGTTCAACTGTTCAAATAGTACCTCATGTTTCTAATGAAATAAAAAATAAAATATATGAGGCAGCAGCCAGTAGTGGTGCTGATATAGTAATTACCGAAATTGGTGGTACAGTTGGTGATATTGAATCAGCTGTAATGATGGAATCTCTTCGTCAATTCAGACTAGAAACAGGACGTGAAAACTCACTATTTGTTCATACTACTTTAGTGCCATATTTATTTGGTTCCAATGAACTAAAAACGAAACCAACCCAAAATAGTATCATTGAACTAAGAAGACTAGGAATACAGCCAGATATTATTGTAACGCGTGCACCACTTGATTTAGGTGATCCGGTTAAAAAGAAAATATCTTTATTTGGAAGTATTCCAGTAGAAAACATTATTGAAGCAAAAGATGTTGGTAACATTTATCAGATACCAATCAATTTCCATAAACAACATATTGAAGATATTATATTGAATCAATTTAGTTTACCATCAGGTAAAAGTAATCTTGAACATTGGGAGAACTTAATTAAAGCAACAGAGTCTTTAAAAGACGAAATAGAAATTGCTTTAGTAGGAAAATATGTCGAATTAGAAGATGCTTATCTATCTGTTAAAGAAGCCCTAAAAGCAGCAGGATATAAATATCATACCAAAATAAAAATTAAATGGGTAAATAGTGAGGAGTTAGAAAATAAAAATTGTAACTTAAAAGAAGTCTTTAAAAATTCTAGAGGAATAATAGTACCGGGCGGCTTTGGTTCTCGTGGTATTGAAGGCATGATTAATGCTTGTGAATATGCGAGAGCAAACAAAATTCCTTATTTAGGTATTTGCCTAGGAATGCAGATTGCTGTCATAGAATTTGCTCGTCATATTTGTGCTTTACCAGATGCTTCATCCAGAGAATTTGATGAATTATGTGTTAATCCGGTTATTGATTTAATGGCAGATCAAAAAGCCATTATTAATAAAGGAGGAACCTTAAGACTTGGTAACTATAAATGTAAAATTACTAAGGGAACTCTAGCTTATGAAGACTACAAAACTGAAGAAATACTAGAACGTCATCGTCATCGTTATGAGTTTAATAATAATTACAAAGAACTACTTGCCAGTAAAGGTATGATTTTCTCAGGAATAAATCCAGAAAGTAATTTAGTAGAAATAATTGAATTAAAAGATCATCCTCATTTTATCGCATGCCAATTCCATCCTGAATTTAAAAGTAGACCAACTAGACCTCATCCCTTATTTGATTCTTTTATCAAAGCAAGTATAGAAAATAAAAAATAAAAAAGCATCAAAAAAGATTGGCAAACAATAGTATACTTTGATATACTTAAAGTAAGAAAATCAGTGGGGTAGAATATGAATGATATTGTTTTTAAAAATGAAGAAAAAATTGAAAATTTGATTTATGAAATACGTGGTAAACAAATAATGCTTGATAGTGATTTAGCAAGACTTTATAAATGTGCTAATGGAACAAAAACTATTAATTTGGCAGTAAAAGACACATTAATAGATTTCCAGAAAGATTTATGTTTCAATTAACAATGGATGAAGTGAGTAGCCTTTCAAGGTTTCAACTTGAAACCTTGAAAGGACAAGGCCACAATATTAAATATTTACCATATGCGTTTACTGAGCAAGGTGTAGCTATGCTAGCAACAATACTTAGAACTTCCGCAGCTAAAGAAGTAAGTATTAAGATAATGGATGCTTTTGTTGCTATGCGTAAATACATTGGAGCTAATTTAATAGAACAAAAATATATTAACAATTTAGTATTAGAAGATCATAATAAAATACAAGTTTTAGAAGAATCATTTCAAAAACTTGAAGAAAAAAGAAAAGACAGTGAAATTTATTTTGACGGTCAAATTTATGATGCTTATTCTAAGGTATTAGATATTTTTAAAAGTGCCAAAAAAAGAGCTAATTATTATTATTCTTATGCCGATAATACACTACTTGATATAATAAAAAGATTAAATCTCAAAGTAATCATTATAACTAAACCAAACAATTTATTAACAAAACAAGACTTAGAAAAGTATAACAAACAGTATCATAATTTAAATGTAAAATATGATAATACATTTCATGATCGCTATTTTATACTTGATAACAATACTGTGTATCATTGTGGAGCCAGTATTAACCGAATTGGTTATAAAACATTTTCTGTTACTTTAATCAGTGATTGTGATATGTGTAAAACTTTAATGAAGAAAGTAAGTAAAATCACTTAAAATGATAGACAAAACAATGAATAGACATTATACTATATAAATAGTTTAGGAGGAAATATGGAAAATATATTATCAAAAATCAACTCAAGTACAAAATATGTTAGCGAAAATTCTAGGTATGTAAAAATTAATTATGAAAGACTAAATAAAATAATAGATAAATTAGATATTTCGAAAATAAAGTACTGGTTAGATTCTAATCCTTATGGTTTATTAGATTTAAGTTGCGAAGAAATTATTGATTTTTTATTAATTTATCATACAATAGGCGATTATTGCTTTTGGGGAGATCCTAAATGGGAAATAAAAACACAAGACGGAAAAATAATTGATGGGTCATATGCGATGTTATGTTTGTTAATGACGCGATATAAAGAAGAAAAATCATTTGACATGAGTAAAGAAGAATTTAAAGAGTTTTTAAAAGGAAATGTACAAATTCCTTTACTTGAAGATAGATATCAAAATCTAGTTATAATGAATAACTTTCTAAGAGAAAGAAAAATATCTTTTTATGAATTAATTAAAAATTTTTATAAAGACGAAGAATTAATTGATTTTATCATTTCTAATTTTTCATATTTTAAAGATGAAAGTGAATATAAAGGAAGAACAATATATTTTTATAAAAGAGCCCAACTTTTAGCATCAGATATTCTTCATGTAAGAAAAATATTAGAGCATGTAAAAGTAGATTTTAGTCATTTACCAGGATGTGCCGATTATAAAATTCCTCAAGTAATGAGATGTATGGGCATACTTGAATTTAGTGATAAACTAGCAAATTTGGTAGATAACAAAATAGAATTAAAAGAAGGAAGCGAAATGGAAGTAGAAATAAGAGCAAATGATTTAGTAGTATTAGATTATATGGCAGAAAAATTAAATGAAAGAATATCAAGAATGGATTTAAATGATTATATATGGTTACTTGGTCAAGATAAATCAAAAATGACTAAACCATATCATAGAACATTAACCAAACATTATTAATGAAAAGAGTTGTATTGTTGGTTTATCTAATAAAAAAGATAAAGAAGCTTTTGATGAAACTACTAATAGTGGAAAAATTATTAATGAAATAATAAATCAGTTAGATTATGAATGCTTCAAGCTAAATCTGGTACCATATGCTCCAACAGATGAATTTGGAAAATTAAGATATCCCACAAAAGAAGAAATAAAAAAATCTTTGAAAAACTTTAAAAAAGAAATAGAAAAAATAAATCCCGACTGTATTGTAGGATTAGGAAACTTTGTAAATTACGAACTAAGAAAGATAATGGAGTATCAAAATATTTTAATTAGTGAAAAACACCCATCTTATATTTGTGTATATAAAAAAGCACACTTAAAACAATACATAACCAATTTAATAGATAAAATTAATAGAAAGATAGGTACTAAAAATGATTAATCGAATTTTAATGGAACTATATGATGACTATGAAAAAAATAATATAGAAAGTTTAATTGAGTTTGCCCGAAAAACATTTCCTAGCGATGGAACAGAAAAATTATTTATAGGCTGTACTTTAATTCTTTTTTCTAGATGTAGTGGCTATAAAGCAAGATATAGCGCTACCAGAGAAGCTTTACTTTCTATAGTTTTATCAGCCAAAGAAAAAGTAGGAAACGCTAGCTTACTTGCTTTCTACTTAGATAGGGTAAATACAAAAAAAGGTATTAACAAATATTTGAAAGACATTGTGAATGATAAGCATATTAATCAATATGCCAATTTAATAATTGAATATTTAGAACAATTTAAACCTGATTTTATAGCAGAAATAAAGCAAAATAAAAACCTAGATAATTATTTAAATAGTATAAGAAAAGAAAAATAAGTATTATAGATGTTCTAAAAAATTTTAACTTACTTTAATCCATAAATCTTATTAGTATAATCATAAAAGAGTGCTACTTTTGGTGGGTAATAAGTAAATATTATATTAATTAAGAAGAAAATAACAAAGAGTATAATTCCTAATTCTTCTAATTTCGAATAATATTCTTTTTGTAGCAATTTATAAGAAACAATTTGACTAATAATAATAGCCAAAATGAATATTCCAAAAGTTACAATCATATTATCATTAGTTTTTAAAATATATAAATACACTGGAGTAAAAATAAGCATAACTAAAATCATGCAAACTAGAGAAGAAATAGATTCGGCAAAGATAACATTTTTCTTTTTCTTATAATATATTTTTTCAATAATAGCCCAAAAAAGAAAAGAACCAACAATAATTTTATTATGTTCCCCAATACTTTCATTTACTGGAAAAAACAAGCTTGTAAAAAAGTTAGGAAACCAATCATAAATAAAATGGAGTAGGGCACTAAATAAGAAAATACCCACAACACTAATTACTTTCCATTTTTTTAATGTCATAATATCACCTGCTATTATATAGTGTAAAAATGAAAAAAATATACACAAATAATCATTTTCTACTTGACAAACACATATAATCTGTATATAGTGTATATATACAGATGAGGTGATAGTTTGCAAATAATTATTAGTAATTCTATTGATACTCCTATTTATGAGCAAATAAAGAATAGTATCAAAGAAAGTATTTTAAAAGGAGAACTAATAGGAGGGGAAACACTTCCATCTATTCGTTCTTTAGCAAGAGATCTTCGCATCAGTAATATAACAACCAAAAGAGCCTATGAAGAATTAGAGCGTGATGGTTTTATTGAAGCAATTCCTGGGAAAGGCTATTTTGTTAAGAAAAAAAGTAGTGAATTCTTAAAAGAAGAAGTTTACACAAAGATTGAAGAAAAATTAAATGAAGCAATTACCTTAGCAAACACCTACAACATCGAGTATAGCAAATTAAAAGAAATGTTAGATACACTTTATAAGGAGGAATAAAAATGGATAGTATAAGTGTTGAAAATTTAACCAAGAAATATGAACATTTTACGTTAGATAAGCTAAGTTTGAAAGTACCAACAGGGTCAGTAGTAGGACTAGTTGGTGCCAATGGAGCCGGTAAAACAACTTTGATTAAACTCCTACTTGGAATAATCAAAAAAGATAGTGGCAATATCAATATTATAAATAAAGAAGATATCGGAATCGTTTTAGATGATGCTTTCTTACCAGAACTATTAAAAATAAATGATATTAATAAAATAATGAAAAATGTTTACAAGAATTGGGATGAACAAGCTTTTCAAGAATATTTAAAAAAATTTAATTTAACCAACAATATGACTATTAAATCCTTATCTAAAGGAATGAAGAAAAAACTAGAAATAGCAACATCTTTATCTCACAAGCCAAAATTATTAATATTAGATGAACCAACTAGTGGTCTAGATCCAATCGTAAGAGGAGAAGTCTTAGATTTATTTCGAGAGTTTATGGAAAGTGATGACCATAGTATTTTAATATCTTCTCACATTACAAATGATCTTGAAAATATTGCTGATTATATCGTCTTGATTAATGAAGGTAAAATTATTTTAAATAAATCTTTTATAGATATCACAGATAATTATGGAATTGTTCATTGTAACAAAGAAATGTTTGATAAATTAAAAGAAAAAGCCATAAATTATCGAAAAAATAAATATGATTATGAAGTTTTAATTGATAATAAAAAAGAGCTTAAGAATAAATTTAAAGACATAAATATCGATAAAGCAAGTATCGATGAAATGATGTATTTACAAGTGCGAGGTGAAAAATAATGAAAGGATTAATTTTAAAAGATTTGCTTATTTTAAAAAATCAAATGCGCAGTGTCTTAATTATTATACTAGGATTTATTCTTTTATCTTTATGGATGGAAAATTATTTTTATATAGCATTTATTATTCCATTTTATATTGTAATGCTTGTAATATCTACTTTTAGCTATGATGATTTAAATAATTCCAATACTTATATTGTAGCGCTTCCCTATAGCCGCAAAACAATTGTTAAATCTCGATATATCTTAAGTGTGATAAGTATTATAACATCTTTATTAATTGGCTTAGTACTATCTCTAATTATTCCTATATTTAATAGTGAAATGGATTTTGCAAGCACTTTTGCATCAACCGCTGCCACTATTTTAGGAGTAATTTTCGTAATTGCACTACTCATGCCATTTTTCTACAAATTTGGTGTTCAAAAAGGCAGAATAATGTTATTTATAGCTATCATGGGAATATCTATATTAATTGGTATTATTATTTCCTTATTTGAAAATGCTAATCTAAACATTGCTTCCTTCTTTAACAGCTTAGAAAATATGAATTTTATTATTTTAATATTAATAGCTATAGCCATCATGACAATTATCCTCTATATTTCTTATCTGGCTTCTTGTAAAATTTTTAAAAATAAAGAATTTTAGTCTAATATATGTCAAGTGCCCTCCAGCGCTTGCCTTTTTTTGTGTGAAATATAGTATAATAATGCCGAGGTATTATATGAAAAGTAGTAAAAGAAGTAAAAAAATAAAGTTGACAAAAAAAGCTAAAATATTTGGTAGCATTATTATTATAGGAATAGTTTTATGTTCTTTAACATTTATTCATTCAAATAAAAATTTAGAAGTAGAAGTACATGAAATCGAAGAAGAAAAAAATTACACCTTAAAAATAGATTATCCCGAAATAGAAAATAAAAATATAAATGATAAAGTTACAAAACATATCCAACAACATAAAGACGAGTTTCTAAAAATGGCAGAAGAATTAGATCAAGTAACAGAAACAAAATTAGATTTATCCATAACTTATACTCTAGAAGATTTATTTAATTATAAAGCCTTGCATTTAACAATTTACTCTTTCACAGGCGGAGCCCATTATAATAAAGAAATTAAGTCTTATTATTTCAACAAAGAAAATGGTGAAGAAGTAAATATAACAAACTTTTTAGAACAAAATGCATCTTTAGAAGACTTATCTAACTTAGCTTATTATTACACTCTAGATTACTATAAACAAGCGAATAAAGAATATGATGAAGAATGGATAAAAGAGGGTACTAGTGCGAAGATCGAAAATTTCTCTCATTTTGATATTACCGAAGATGGCTTAAAACTATTATTTCCTCATTATCAAGTAGGACCATATTCTGATGGTGAAATAGAAATTACGATCCCTGAAGAAAAATTAAAAGGAATTATAAAAAAAGAATATTTAAGTATTGAAGAAGAACCAGTAACCTTTCCTAATTCTCCTAAACGAGATTTAAGTGAATTCCAAAATAAAAAACTTCTAGCTTTTACTTTTGATGATGGACCAAGTAATGGACCAACCAATAAATTATTAGATAATTTAGACAAATATAATGCTAGAGTAACTTTCTTTGTTTTAGGAAGTAGGGTAAATACTTACAGCAATACTTTAAAAAGAGCGTATGAGATGGGAAATCTTATTGGTAGCCATACCTATAGTCATCTAAACCTATTTAAATTAGGTGATTATGATATTATGAAAGAAATTAATAGTACCAATGATGCTATTGAAAATATTTTAGGTATTCGTCCTGATAAGCTTAGAGCCCCTTATGGTAATACTAATGAACACATAAGAAATCTAAGTAATATGTATTCTATATTATGGGATATTGACACAGAAGATTGGCGCTACAAAGATGCCGAAAAAATTAAAGAAAATATTGTATCTCACGCTCATGATGGAGCAATTATTCTTCTTCATGATATATATGAAACCAGTGTAGAAGGAGCCTTACTTGCTATGGAGGAATTACAAAATGAATATGCTTTTGTAACCATTGATGAAATGATTGAATTAAAAGGTATCACTTTAGATAAAACTAAATCTTATTTTAACTTCTAATGAAAGAAAGGTGTAAAAATGATTAAATTTATAAATGTCTCAAAAACATTTGGAAACAAAAAGATTTTAGACAATATCAATTTAGAAATCGAAAAAAATAAAATTACATGTTTAATCGGAGAAAGTGGTTGTGGAAAAACCACTCTTTTAAAGATGATTAACCGCTTAAATGATCCTACTAGTGGTATAATTACAATTAATGGGAAAAACATATTAAAAGAAGATCCTATAAAATTAAGAAGAAATATAGGCTATGTAATTCAACAAACAGGATTATTTCCTCATATGACTATAGAAGAAAATATTGAAATTATACCTAGAATTGAAAAAGCACCCCAAAAAGTAATGGAAAAGAAAACGCTAGAATTAATGGATATGATTGACTTAAATCCAAATGAATATTTAAAAAGATATCCAAGCGAATTATCTGGAGGTCAGCAACAAAGAATAGGGATTGCTCGAGCATTTGCAACAGACCCTAACATTATTTTAATGGATGAGCCATTTAGTGCTTTAGATCCAGTAACCAGATTATCTTTACAAGATGAGTTAATAAAAATTCAAAACAAGCATAAAAAAACAATTGTCTTTGTAACACATGATATGGATGAAGCTATAAAATTAGCAGATAAAATTGCCATCTTAGAAAGTGGTCATATTATCCAATACGATACACCCGAAATGATTTTAAAAGCCCCAGCCAATAATTATGTAAAAGAATTTGTAGGTACTAAAAGAATATGGTCATCACCTGAACTAATTAAAGTAGAAGACATTATGATTGCTCATCCTGTAACATGTACTCCAGAATATTCTATCTTTTATTGCTTAAATAAAATGCGAATGATGAAAGTAGATACATTAATGGTAGTAAATGAAGAGAATGTTTTATTAGGTATACTTTATGCGTCAAACTTAACAGGAATAACTGATTATGATAAAAAAGCAAAAGACTTTATTGAAAAAGATTTTCTTGCTACCCATCCTCAAGATTCTATTATTGATTTAGTTGGTTTAATTAATGAGCAAAAAATTACTACTATGCCAGTAATAGACAAAAAGGGAAAATTAAAAGGACTAATTACAAGAAGCACACTTCTAACTTATATGAGCAAACAATTCTTGAAAGATGGTGAAAAGTAATGGCATTTTTAGATTATCTATTTTCGAATTTTTCTGAAATATTAGACCTTTTAATTGAACATATCAAATTAACATCTTTATCGGTTCTAATTGCTATTATAATTGGAGTGCCAATAGGAATATTAATTTGTTATATAAAAAAAATAGGAAGACCTGTTCTTGCTTTTGCTAACATTATGCAAGCAATTCCATCAATGGCATTATTAGGATTTACCATTCCTTTTTTAGGAATTGGCACAATACCTGCTATATTAATGGTAGTATTGTATTCTTTATTACCAATTATAAAAAATACGTATACAGGAATTGCTAATATTAATCCTCAAATGATTGAGGCAGCAACTGGGATCGGCTTAACAAAATGGCAAATACTAACGAAAGTTCAAATTCCTTTAGCTCTACCAGTAATTATGAGTGGTATTCGTATCTCAGCAGTTAGTGCAGTAGGTTTAATGACTCTAGCAGCATTCTGTGGAGCAGGTGGTTTAGGCTATTTAGTTTATGCTGGGATTCGTTCTATTAATAATTATCAGATTTTATCAGGAGCTATACCAGCATGTTTGTTAGCATTATTCATTGATTACGTCTTAGGAATTATTGAAAACTTAGTCACTCCTAAATATAATAAAGATAAAACAAAAAAAGGTTTTTTCAAAAGAGAAAAGACCCAGAAAGCAATTTTAATAATAGTAGGAATTTTACTTATTGTACTATTAATATTTCCGATGTTTTTCCAAGAAAAAAATGATAGAGAAATAACAATTGGTAGTATGGATTTTACTGAACAAGAAATACTATCTTATATGATAAAAGATTTAATTGAAGACCGAACAGATATAAAAGTAAATCAAAAATTATCTCTTGGTTCATCAAGTATTGTATTATCCGCAATAAAAGAAAATGATATTGATTTATACATTGATTATACGGGAACTATTTATGGTAGTGTTCTAAAAAAAGATCCAAACTCCAATATTAACGAAGTTTATCAAATATCTAAAAAAGAACTGAAAGAAACATACGATTTAAATATCCTAAATGACTTAAATTTTAGTAATACCTATACATTAGCCGTAACTAAAGAAACAGCTCAAAAATACAATTTGCGAACAATTAGTGATTTGAGTATTGTATCAAAGGAGTTAATATTTTCACCGACTTTAGTATTTATGGAAAGGACGGACTGTTGGTTAGGACTACAAAAAGCATATCCTATAGCTTTTAAAGACGTTATTGCTCTAGATGGAGCCCCAAGATATTTAGCTTTAATGAATAAAGAAAGTGATGTCATCGATGCTTATTCAACTGATGGTTTATTAAAAAAATATGATTTAGTAGTTTTAGAAGATGATAAAAATTTCTTTTTACCTTACCAAGCTATCCCAATTGTTAATAATCGTATATTAGAGGAATTTCCAGAAATTATTCCTTTATTAGAAGAATTAAGTAATTATTTAAATGATAATATAATGAGAGAACTAAATTACTTAGTAGATGAAGAAAGAATAGAGCCAAAAGAAGTAGCTCAAAATTTTTTAATCCAAAACAATTTAATTACGAAAGAAACAATATAAAAACACATCCTTATCGGGTGTGTTATTTTTCCATTGTTCTAGCTTCTCTAGCACTAATTCTTACCTTAGTTCCATCAATAGTCTTCTTTTGAATATTAGGTTTTTGTTTCATTTTAGTTGCGTTAAGTGCATGACTTCTCTTATTGCCTGTTAAAGGTTTCTTTGTTGTAACTTTCTTAGCCATTTTGCCACCTCCATAAATTTCATTACTTAAAAACTTTACCATATTATATGGAAAAAGTCAATTTATTATCGCAATTTTAAGCATATTTCTCATAAGAATACATACAATTTTTTAGGAGATGATAAGATGAATTGTAAAATACCATTTACAAAGGATATTGATTTCGAAAAAAAAGTAAGTGAAATAACTTCTATCAGTCTTGAACACGAAACCAAAGTAGAAGAGGATACATTAAAAGGAAACTTCATTGTATCTGGAGATTTTAAAAGTCATGAAGTAAGTGTTAATAAAGAACCATTTTCTTATATCCTACCTTTTGAAATTGATTTAGCGGAAGATATTGATAGGGATACAATTGAATTTATGATTGAAGATTTTACTTATGAAATAGTAGATAATACGATACTTCGCATCAATATTGATTTTAATGTTATAGCCAGTCTAAAAGAAAAAGAAGAAGATGCAATTGAAGAAGAGTTATTTCAAGATGCTAGTAAGGCTTTTTTAGAAGAAGATGAACTCTTAAAGGAAGATGAAAGACAAGAGTTGGTTGAAGAAAGTGAAGAAGAAAAGAAAGATGAAAAAGCAGAAGAAAGAGAGAGTGAAGATACAATTATAAACAGTATTAAAAGTGATGGTAATGAATACACAACATATCACATTCATATGGTAAGTGATGGGGAAAGTATTGAAACTATTTGTACAATGTATAATTCCAATCTAAATATTTTACAAGATTATAATGATTTATCAAATATTACAGCTGGTGATAAATTAATAATACCTGAAAATAATGAATAATGCTTTAGAAGTATTAAAAAGAGAATTTAAGCCATATCGTTTAACCAAAAAGAAAAATGTAACGATTATTGATTCTACTAGTGGCACATTTGTTGTCAAAGAAAAACAAGACAACAAAGTAGCCAATGCTTATGAGTATTTAAAAAGTCGTAATTTTGATTACTTTCCACCTTTAGCCTTAAATGATAGAAAAGATGTAAATGTTTTTGAATATATAGAAGATATAAAAATGCCCAAAGAACAAAAAGCAATGGATATGATTGATTTAGTAGCTCTCCTTCATAGCAAAACAACCTATTTTAAAGAAGTAACCGAAGATAAATATAAAGAAATATATGAAAACTTAAAAGACAACATTATTTATACTAAAAATTATTATGAATTTTTATATGACAAACTAATCGAGGAAGTATACCCATCACCTAGTCATTACTTGTTAATGCGTAACATTTATAAAATATTTGAATCGCTAGATTTTTGTAGTAATGAGTTAGAAGATTGGTTTGAAAAATCCCGAAATGAGCACAAAACTAGAGTAGCTTTTATTCATAATAATTTAGAGACAGACCATTTTATTAAAAATAACCGCGAATATTTAATAAGCTGGGAAAAAGCAAAAATCGATTCTCCTATTCTTGATTTAATAGTTTTTTATCAAAAAGAATATATGAATTTAAATTTTGAAGCTATATTAGAAAGATATTTTCGCTCTTATCCTTTAAGTCCTGAAGAAAAACATTTATTTTTTTTAGTCATAAGTATTCCTCCAATTATAAACTTGGAGGGAAGGGAACTTTCCGTCACGAAAGAAATTCGCCAAAAACTCGACTACATGTTTAAAACCGAAGATTTAGTTAAAAATCTTCTTCCCCCTAATAACGGGGATAAATAATTCGAAATAAAAGATAAAACAAAATAAAAACTTCAATAAGTAAAATAAAAATATTAAAACGCAAAGGTAAAATAAGAGTAATAATCACTTGATAAAAAATTAATATACTAAGGGCCAAGATTGCTAGCACCGTAAAAAAGCCCCCACCTGGATTACGCTTTGGACACATTTATACCACCTATCATATTGTATGAGGAATTAAAAAAATCGTTAAATGCCAATTGGCAAAAATTGTCGAACGCTTTTGCTTGATTATTACTGTGAGTAAATATATAATATTGTTGTACAGATATATTTCTGTACATAAATAAAAGTACTTGACCAAATTTCCAAACTCTCTTTTGGCTTATATGCCCTCGTGGTCAGGTGCTTTTTTTATGGAAAAATAAAATACAAGTAAACAAAATGTAAATATATTGACAAAATTTGATAATTGTTTTTTACATTAGAAACTGTTATAATAGATTAGGTGAATAATATGAGGGAAGAGTACTTTGTGAATATTGCTTTGGACAAATCAATTAAAAAATATTTAGCTTTAGAAAATAATAAAGATAGTGTGGAATATAATACTTTTCCTGTGATAGTAATTCGCATACTTGCCCTAATATATGGCAAATTAGATATATTAAATCCATATTATTTAAAAAATAGCATAGCATTTATGAACAACTTAAGTAAATATGGCGTTAGCAAATCTGAACTAGCATTATTTAAAGATGATTTTTTAAGTTTTTATGAATTTGCTATCGAAAATGAAAAAAAGAGTATCAAAGCCAAAAATCCATATTTTACCAATATCCAAAAATATTTAGTCGATATGTTTGTTGCCAAGAAAAAAAGTACTGATGTATCACTAACGGAAGAAGAAACTTTTTTAGAGTTAATTTATTCTAGTCATACCAAAAATGTTTATCGTATGTCTTATAATTATCTGATGAGTGATGATCCAAATTTCATAGAAAAGTATTATTATTCTAAATTAAATGAAATGGATATTACTAAAGAATTTGCTTTAGACAAAACAATAACTGGCAATCTAAATTTAGATGCTCTAAATGCTATGGGTATAAGTTTATCAAACTTAAAAGATATGACAAATGAAGAAATTAATAAAGCCCAAGATAAAGCTTATGAATATTTTGAAGTAGATGCCGAAAGTGTTACACGAGATAAAGATTTAAATAATGCTCTAGATTATTATAAAATGTATGGCAAGAAAATAACTACTGGTAATGGTTATGTCGATATATTGCTATTAATGAGTGTTATTGTAACATCTTTAAGTGTCATATCTATTATTATTTTTAGTATTATATAAGGAGGGTTTATGGAAGTAATTACTATTAATGAACGTAAATATCAAGTATTAACTAATTATAAAGATGCAATTAATATTGAAGAATTAGAAGAAAAAATAACAGAATACTTTGATGACTTTGATTATATTGTTGGGGATATTGCTTATGGAAAGTTAAGATTAAAAGGTTTTAATAGCAAAACCAACAAAAATTTCAAAGAGTTGAATGATGTCGATAAAGTAGAGGATTATATTAAAAATAATTGTGCTTATGGCTGTCGTTGGTTCATGATTAGTGAAATAAAATAATTGAAGTAAAAAGAAATTTTTGATATAATGAATTAGAATAGAGAGGGATTAAAATGGCAAGAGTAAATATTACAAAACCTACAGGAAATGTTGAAAATATAAATTTAATAAGTGCTTTTAAAGCCGAAAATAACACTTATGTTGTTTTAGACAGTGAAAAAATGGGATCAATGGGTCTTCCTATAATTTATATTAGTAAATATACTACCAAACTTGAAAAAATAAATAATGATACCGAGTGGCAAAATGTTAAAAATTATTTAAAAGGCATAATTAGTGGAACAAATTTTGAATATGTAAAAATAGGGGATAACTTAACGGCTGATGAAGCTTATTATACTCCTCTAACTTTACCCCAAAATTCCTTTGATGCTATAAAGAACCGTTATGTTATAACGGAGGCTCCAACTGCTACTCCAACCAAAACCGAAGCATCTTTAGTAATGCCAAGTCCTAGTACGACAAGTAATGCTACTGTAAATGTAAGTCCGGTTACACCACCAGTAAAATCTACGTTAGAACCACAACAAGAATCTGTGATGAATTTAATTGATGAAGCATATCGTGCTAATACACCAGTAGCCCCTGCACCAAACCAAACACCTGTAACTCCACCACCTGTTATGCCCGAGGCTCCAGTAACACCACAACCTGCTCCAGAAGCACCTAAAGCTCCTGCTGTAAATCCAGCACCAGTAAGAACCGAACCATCAACAGTTACACCAGCCCCAAGTGTTGCCCCATCAAGTACAATGCCAACTATAAACTTTGATAATGACAAAGAAACTTTCTTAAAGGCTTGTGAAAACATGTTTGATGCTCTTGTATCAAAATATCAAAAAGAGTTTACTGCATTAGAACAAAAAGAACAAGAATTAAAACAAAAAGAAGCCGAGATTAATGCTAAATTAAAAGATGCAAATGAGCATTTAGCTAATGCTGAAGCTAAAGAAACGGTTGCTAACATAGCACATGATAATGCTAAAAAAGTAATGGAATTAAATAGTTTTATGCCCATAAATCCCAATAACTGATGTATGAAAGCATCAGTTTTTTCATACAATTAATTAGTGATAATATGAAAGATTTAATTAATTACTATTATAATTTAAATATTGAAAGTACCGAAGATTGGGATAATTTATATATTTTTGAATGGCAATCTAATAAGTATTATTTTGTTCCCTTAAATAGAACAGAAAAAGAACTAATCGATTTAGTAGAAATTAGTAAAGAGTTAAAAGCAAGAGGTCTAGCTTGCCATGATCTAATTCTAAATAAATTTGGAAAATTTATAACCAATATTTATGAAGCTAACTATATTTTATTAAGACCTATTGGGGATATTTATGAAGAGTATGATATAAAAGATATGATCCAAATAAATAATAGACTTCTAGTAAATCCTAATAAACGTAATTTATACCGTAATTCCTGGGCTAAACTATGGAGTGATAAGATTGATTACTTTGAATATCAAATTCATGAGTTAGGTAAAGATAAAGAGTTAATATTAGATAGTTTTAGTTATTATATTGGTTTAGGAGAAAATGCGATAAGTTATGTAAATAACACAAATAAAAAATATCATGGCAATAACCAAGATCGCATATGTTTATCACACCGAAGAATTAAATATCCCAATTACAAACTAAATTATTTAAATCCCTTAAGTTTTATCTTTGATCTAGAAGTAAGAGACATTGCAGAGTATATTAAAAGTGCCTTTTTTGAGGGAGTTGACGCTTTAAGTTACTTAAGAGAAACTCTAAAAATAACCAACTTTTCTATTTATAGTTTAGAATTATTATATGCAAGACTTTTATATCCAACTTATTACTTTGATATTTATGAAAGTATTATGAACAAAGGGGAGAGTGAAGAAAAATTAATCACTATTATTGACAAAGCCGATGATTACGAAGGATTTTTGCGCGCTGCTTATCTAGAAATTAATAAATATGCTCCCATTGAAGGCATAAGTTGGCTTTTAGATAAAAAATAAGAGTTATAAATCAACATTTATAACTCCTTCAATTTCTGGTATTTTATCCTTTATTAATGCTTCAATCCCATAGCTAATAGTATCATCTTGATAAAAACAATTACTGCAAGCTCCCGTTAGCTTAATATACACATAATTATCTTCTATACGCAAAAACTCAATATCGCCACCATCTTGTATTAAAAAGGGACGAATACTTTCAATTAATTCTTTAACTTGTTCTTCCATTAATAATCACCAAACATATTATAAAAGAAAATATTTCATTAGTAAAGAAAAACATGTTATAATATTTGTACAGGTGGTAATTCATGTTTAAAATAGGAGATACAGTTAAATGCGTTGTAACAGGATTTAAAGAATATGGAATTTTTGTGCGTGTAAATGATGAATATAATGGTTTAATTCATATATCAGAAATATCCAACAGTTTTGTTCATAATGTAAGTGATTATGCCGAAGTAGGGGAAGAAATTTATGCTAAAGTAATAGAAGTAGATACTGTAACTAAACATTTAAAATTATCTATAAGAGATATCAATTATAAATTAGATGGTAAAGAAACAGAAGAAAGTAATAAAGATGGCTTCAAACCCTTAAAAGAACATTTGGGTTTATGGATTAATGAAAAGTTAAAAGAAATAGGACGATATAAATAATCTTTATTATAATATTATTGGTGATGTCATGAATATAAAACGTAATTTAAGAGATATTCTTAAAACAAATATTAAATATTATCGAATAAAAGCCAATCTGACTCAAGAAGATTTAGCTGAAAACGCAAATGTAACAGCTAAATATATCTCTGATTTAGAAAGAGGTATATTTAATGTAAGTTTAGAAAAACTAGAACAAATTGCTGAAGCTTTAAATATTGAAGCATATTTACTTTTAAAAGATGATTATAAAAATGAAGTAATACCTATTAAAGTAGATATGATTACGAAAACAAGAAAATCGAAAAAACATTATTAAAAATTGCATATAAATTATATGTAATTTTTTAATTAAATTTGGTCACTATTGTCCCAGAATTGTCCCGGAAAGAGGGTAGTAGTATTTTTGCCCCAGCTTTAGGACATGAAAAAACCTAGGTAATTCCCAATGTTATTAACTTAAGAAAGATGGATTTAAAAAATCTGTCTTTTTTGATACAATTAAAATGAATAAAAAAGGTG
>CALVQM010000003.1 GCA_944358125.1 uncultured Bacilli bacterium | reverse complement strand
ATTTTATCTTTATAATTTAGTTGTTTCATATAAATAAAAACCTCGTTTCTTTTGTCCAAGAAACGGGGTTCATATCACTATGACTAATGTTTTTTTATACGGTAATATTACTACTAGCCGAAACTCCATAGAGAGCTCCTTTCCGACTCACCAAAACCCCAAGGAGTAAAGGAGGTAAGAAATAGCCAATTATATAAGTAAAAGCATTAGCCCCAATGCTCAAGTTACTATTATGAAGTATAGTACTTAAAAAATCAAGAAAAAGCGTTCGACAAATTCCGACGCTTTTTGGCATCTGTGTCGAAAACAAAAAAATATCTACTTATTTAGATATTTAGGGCTATCAATTTTGCCTAAAAGATAGTCAGCAGAAATGTTATATTTTTTACAAATGGTATATAAAAAAGGAGTAGCAATAATTCCTCTGTTGCTTTCATAATTACCTATAGTTCCTTTAGCAACATTTAAAATGGTTGCTAATTTTTCTTGTGAAAGCTTGTTTTCTTTACGAAATTCTTTTAACCTTTTTACCATGAGATCTGTATGAATAACTTTGCTATAATTATCGTACTTTTTAATTTCAGTCAAATTAAAAATATAATCCAATGATACATCAAAATAATTACATATATCATTCAAATGCTTAATAGGAATGATAGTATATTCGTTTTCAAAATGATTAAAAGCTTGTTTTGTTACGCCAATATATTCACCTAATTTTTCTTGAGTAAATCCAGTTCTTTCTCTTAAAACTTTCAATTTATTGCCATATATCATTTCCATCACCGTAAAAATTGTCTCATATACAATTTACTATTTGAAAATAAGTATCCTAATAATGAGAATTTTCTTGACTTTTGACATAGCCAAGCTTATAATTTAACTATAAGCTAGGAGACTCATTAATATAGTAAGACTTTTTAATGGGTAAATAAATGAAGCAGAACTTCATAAAGGAGATTTAAGAATGAAATATGAGGTATTAAAAAGAAGTCATTTAAAGAGAAATATTATAATTGCTTTAATAGTGGTAGGAGTGATTAGTGCAATTATACTTAATTTTACAAGAGCAAAATATAGAACTACAGAAAGTATTCCTTTAATACAGGGAACTATTAATTTTTCACCATCTGACTTTAATATATTAGCTTTTTATTTAAATAAAGGAACAGAAACTATAAGTGCTGATAAAGCACCCCATGTGGGATATACATTAAATACAGAACAATCTACATGTGAAGTAAATGATAAAGATGCTGGAGGAGAAATAGTATATGAAGATGGTAATTTATCCTTTATGAATATGAATTATAAAGGGACAAAATGTAGTGTCTATTTTGATTTAATACCAGATAGTGAGAAACCAGTAATAAATACTATTAATAGCAGTAGCGATAATGATACTAGTGTAACTATTGAATTAAATGCTACTGATAATATAGGGGTATATTATTACTATTATAAGTTAGATAATGAAGAAGAAATAAGAACAGAAGAAAATAGTTATACATTTGAAGAATTAGAAAAGAATAGTGTTCATACTATAACAGTAAGAGTAGAAGATGCAGCCGGAAATGTTTCTGAAAGTCAAAGTAAAGAGGTTACAATTGGGTATAAAGTGAGTGATATAATATTATCAGCAAGTCCTACTCAAGGGCAAATAACAGATTGGACAAATAATGGACTGGGTGTTACTTATTACTATACTGGAGCTAATCCAAATAACTGGGTGTCTTTTGCAGGGTTCTATTGGCGAATTATAAGGATTAATGGAGACGGTTCAATTAGAATGATCTATCAAGGAACGAGAGCTAATACAACAGGAGCGGGAACGCAAATAGGAACTAGTGCATTCAATAGTTCATCCAATAATAAAACTTATGTAGGGTTGGTGTACGATGGAAGTAGTCAACATGGCTATGGCCAAAATAGTACAATAATGACAAACTTAAATAATTGGTATAACAGTAATTTAGCAAGTTATGAAGCAAAATATATCGATACAGGAACAGGATTCTGTAGTGATAGAAATATGGCAAGCGGAGATAGCTATACGGATAGCAGTTTTGATTATGCACCATCTGATAGAAGGAATGGTCAAGCAAGTTTACAATGCAATAGTGAAGATATACTATCCCAAGATAATGAAAAACTACCAAATCCAATAGGCTTAATAACATTTGATGAATATGTATTAGCAGGAAGTGGGAATAGTTATTTATATACAGGGCAAAATTATTGGACTATGTCTCCGTATTGCATTGGCGGTGGCACTGCTCTAGTGTTCTATGTGTCTTCATCTGGCGTCCTTGGCAGCAATAGCGTGGCTTTCCCGAATGGAGTAAGCCCCGTAATTAGTCTGAAATCAGCCATTGCTATGACAGGTAGTGGCAGTACTTCTGATCCATTCAAAGTAGTTGGAGCTTAAGCTCCCTTTTTCTTTTTGCTAGTTGAAAATGTTCTAAAAAAATGTTAAAATTAAATATAAGCAAATGGGGCTGATGAAAGTGAATTTAGAACAAAATATTTTACAAGTACCAATTGATGAAATAATACCTAATCGTTTTCAGCCACGACTTCAATTTGATGATCGTGGTTTAGAAGAACTTGCTAGTTCCATTAAGCAACATGGTATTATTCAACCATTAGTATTAAGAAGAGTAAATGATAAATACGAAATAATCGCTGGTGAAAGAAGATATAAAGCAGCTACTATGGCAGGGCTAACTAAAGTACCCGCTGTTATTGCTGATGTTGATGATAATAAGAGTGCCGAAGTAGCTATAGTAGAAAATGTTCAAAGAAGAGATTTATCAGCCATAGAAGAAGCGAGAAGCTATAAAAATTTATTAGATAAAGGATATTTAACTCAAGCTGAACTAGCCAAAAAAATGGGCTTATCTCAAAGTGCTATAGCTAATAAATTACGTTTATTAAATTTAGATGAAGAAGTTCAGCAAGCCCTAATCGAAAATAAAATTAGTGAACGTCATGCCAGAAGCTTACTTGTTTTACCAACTCATGAAGAACAAAGAAAATGGTTAAAACGAATTATTAATGAACGTATGACAGTAAGAGAACTTGATAATGAACTAAAAAAACTAAATGAAGAAACAAGTCAAGAAGAAGACGAAACAGATGTGCCATTAGTAAAAAATATTGATATTGAAGCCATAAGAAAACATGCAACTGAAATACCAAGTGTGAATGAAGAAAGTGATATAGCTCGTAAGTTACGCGAAATTGAAAGAGAAAAAATGTTTAATCCTGATGTCATTCCGGTAGATCAAGCAACGAATGACTCTAAAGGAAACTTCTTTAATTTCCTAGAAAATGAAAAAGTAAATATGAATATGGAAGAACCAGTTTTAAAAACACCAGCTATAAATATTGATTTACCTAAAACTACCCCTGAAACCAAAGAAGAAGCCATTTCAGAATCTATAGAAGCAAAGCCAGATGTAGTATCTAACTTTGAACCTATGGAAAAAATAGCAGAAGAAAGAGAGCCAAACCCTTCAAGTCCCATTTTAAATAATAATTTTGGTTCTCAAGTGAGTGAAAATCCAACCGATAATAACAAAGAAATATTTGATCCTGTAAATTTAATCGATACACTTGATCCTGATTATGAAGAAAAACAAGAAGAAAAACTAGGCATTGATTTAAAAACAGCGATTAATACCGTTCGTGAATTAAAAGATGCTTTAGAAGAAAGAGGATTTAATATTTCATTAGAAGAAACAGATTTAAATGATATCTATCAATTCATTATTAAAGTCAAAAAAGATTAAGCAAGTACAAAATTGTATTTGTTTTAATTTGACAAAAACTGTTAATTTTATTATAATGATAACATAAGTTACCAATGTAAAGTAAAGGGTGGTGAAAATGGCTGGAAAGAGTATAATTGACAAAAAAACATTATTAAAAATTGCAATTAAAATGGTAGAGAGTGATGGTATAGAAAGTATTAATGCTAGAGACTTGGCTTCTAATGCCGGTATATCTACCAAACCAATTTATCGTATTTATAAAAGTTTAGATGAATTAAAAAATGATATCAATGAAATTATTAAAAAAGAATATGATGAATTTATCATGAAACGTGTTGATAACAAAAATGCTTTAATTACGGTATGTGTTGCCTATGTCGAATTTGCCGAGATGCACAAAAATTATTTTAAATGTATGTTTTTATCCAATAATTTAAAATGGACAAGCATAGATGATGTTTTAAATGAGAAATGGAATCAGTCAACCATTATTAATCTCGTAAATAAACATAGTCTTACTTTTGATGAAGCTAAAACGCTATTTATGAATGTCTGGTTATATGCTAATGGCCTTGCAACTCTTATCGCTTGCAATGATTTAGAAATTGATAATAAAGAAATTTTAATTAGAATAGTAAAAATTTATAAAGAATTATCAAAACATTTAAAAGTGAATGAAAAAATTACTAATACCAAGTAATTTTTTTTAAATATTATAATTTGCTGTTCTCTTTTCTACATCAAGTAATTGATAAGCTTTATTTATATTACTAAAATAAAAAGTGTAATAATCTTTATCTGCTTTTATCAAAACTTGAAATGTATCTTTTTTAGTACTAACAGCCTTCACATATTCATAAGTATCAATCTCTGGGTAATTCACCTGTAAATAATTATCAATAATATATTTTGTATCTATTTGAATTCTTGTATTAAGCAAATTATAACAAATCATACTATATATAAGTAAAATACTAACAACTACTAATAATGCTATTAAAACTTTCGCTTTCATAGATCAATCTTCCTATCTTTATTAGTTTACCACAAATTTATCAAAATATAAACATCATAGTTAAAATTTAATTTACTATAAAATGTAAAGAGTATAATTTTATTCTAGCTTTTTTTTCCTATCTTTGATAATCTTATATTGGAGGGTAGTATATGAAACGTAAATTCTTATTATGCCGTCGCTGTGGTAATTTAATTGAAATGATTAACGATAGTGGCGTAACACCAATTTGTTGTGGAACAGATATGAACGAACTTACTCCTAATAGTGTAGAAGCTGCAACTGAAAAACATATACCAGTTGTAGAAATAGAAGATAGTATAGTTAAAGTCACTGTAGGTAGTGTTCTTCATCCCATGGAAGAAGCTCATTATATTGAATGGATTTATCTTGAAACTTCAAATGGTATAAAAAGAGTAAAATTGCGTCCTGGTGAAGAACCTATTGCTAATTTTGCTTTATTAAAAGACGAATCCGTAATATCTGCCTATGCTTATTGCAATTTGCATGGCTTATGGATAAAATAATTAAAGTAAATCGCTTATGATTTGCTTTTTATTTTTCAGAAAAAATGATATAATAAAAATAGAATAGGTGATCATAATATGGAAGAAATTAGTATGTTAGAGCGTTACGGTGAGAATTTAACAGAAAAAGAGTATATTACTGACCCCGCCATAGGAAGAGACAGTGAAATCAAGCAAGTGATTTTAGCTCTTTTAACTCCGGAAAAAAGTGCTCTTTTAGTAGGTAAACCAGGAATAGGTAAAACAGCCATTGTCGAGGGTTTAGCTTACCGTATCATTAAAGGTTACGTTCCCGATGTTTTATTAAATTATCAAATAATTAAAATTAATATTTCTAGTTTAATTGGCAGTACTTCAAGCGAAATAGGTCAAGAAAATCGTATTGACTTATTAGTAAGAGAATTAGCAAAGAAAAAAGATACTATCATTTTTATTGATGAAACTCATTTATTAGTAAATAAAGATGGCGGAATGGACTTTGCTAATATGTTAAAAGCTGGCCTGGATCGTGGAACAATCAAAATGATTGGTGCTACTACTACTGAAGAATATGAACACTACATTTTAAGAGATCGAGCTTTTTTAAGACGTTTCCAAAAAATTGAAGTCCTAGAAACCGATAAAGATACAACAGTCCAAATTTTAATGGGAACTCTTCCTAAAATAGAAGCAACTACCGGTGTAAAATGTGAATATACCGATTTTGTAAAAGAAAAAATAATGCGTTTTATTGTAGAAATGACTGATGAGTACAAAAGAGTTTATGAAATTGCTTCCCGTTATCCAGATATTTGTTTAACCATTGTATCTAATGCTTTTACTTTTGCTTTATATGATAATAAAAAAAACGTAACTTTAAAACATTTTTATAAAGCTATATGTAATGCCAAAAATATTTATGATGATGCAAGATTAAAAGCTATTGAAAGTTTTAAAGTAGAATTTAAAGATATGATAAGAGAAGAAGGGGTTGATTTAAATGAAACAAATTAGAGTATTTCAAATTGGTTGTGGAAAAATGAGTAAATATATTATGAAATATATTTATGATTTAGGAGGAATTGTAGTTGGGGCAGTTGATATAAACAAAGATATTATAGGAAATGATATCGGCAAAATTATAGGGACTGATTCTAAAGAAATTATTATTAATGATGCCCAAAAACTAGATACCTTACTAAAAGATACCAAACCAGATATTGCTGTTATTACAACATTAAGTTATTTAAATGATATAGAAGGTGTAATAAGAACGTGTATCATGAATGGCGTAAATGTTATTACGAGTGCTGAAGAATGTTTTTATGCCGAAAGCTCCAATCCTACTCTTTATAAAGAATTAAATATTCTAGCCAAATCCTATGGTGTAACTATTACAGGTTGTGGATATCAAGATATCTTTTGGGGTAATTTAATAACTAATTTAGCCGCTTCTACGCATAATATTACAAAAATAAAAGGAAGTAGCTCTTATAATGTCGAAGATTATGGTCTAGCTCTAGCTAAAGCTCATGGTGCAGGATTATCAATAGAAGAATTTACTGCTACTATTGCTTCTTCGGATAATATAAGTGATGAAGAAAGACACAAACTAATAATGGAAAGAAAATTTAATGCTTCCTACATGTGGAATGCCGCTAGTTGGATAGCAGATAAAATGCAATTAACCCCAATTAGAATAACGCAAAAGTGTGTTCCTACAACAAGCACTGAAGACTTATTTAGTAACACTCTAAATATGAATATCCAAAAAGGCTATGCGACTGGTATGAGTGCTATAACGACTCTAGAAACAAAAGAAGGAATAATAATTGAAGCTGAATGTATTGGTAAAATTTATAGTGAAAATGAATATGATAAAAACGAATGGACTATTTATGGTGAACCAAATACTACCTTAACTATTAATAAACCAGATACGGTAAAACTTACTTGTGCTGATATTGTAAATAGAATTCCTGATGTTATTCTAGCACCTCCTGGATTTATACCAACTTGTGATTTAAAAGAAGCAACCTATAAAAGAACTTATGAAATGCAATAATTTTGCATTTTTTTAAATTAAGAAATAAAATTATTTTCTACTATTTTCTTTAAATGTTCATTTAATTTATGATCACAGGCATAAACATAGCAACCCTTAATTCCTCTAGTTAAAAGGACGCGGTAAGTATTACGAATAATTTTATCAGCAAGACGTTCATAATATTCCTTATCTTGCTTCATTAAAACATAAAGTCCATATAATGATTTCTCTGTATTAGCGCGCTTCTTATAATCAGCAACTACTTTTCTATTTTCGTATTTCAAATCAGGCCCAATAATTACGCCAATATAATCAAATTCTAATCCTTGAACATTGTGAATACAACCAACCTCATTAATGGCACTTTTTCTGGTAGCAAATGGCTCCCCATGTTTTAAATTCCAACTAGCTTCAAAATCTCCAATTTTAATATCCATAAACTCTTGATTATCCGCTTGCTGTGCATCTCTCCTCCAACAAAAACCTGCAACTAACCTTGCGTTATTATGAGTATTTTTAAGCTTTATCAAATCTCTTAATTCATTAGGTGAATCAAGAACCTGGAAATCAAAATGAAATTTACAGCTTCCTTTTTTATTATATAAAAAATGTTCAACAAAATCTAAATAAGAATCACTTCCATTACACCGAAATTGACTAGTAAGTTCATATTCTAATATTTTAGCATGCGCCAATTTAGCAAAATATTTTATATTACTAATTGTGCCAATATCCTTTAAAGTAACCATTTGAGCTTCATCAACAAAAAAAACAGTAAGTTTAGAAGCATGGATAATCTCTTTAATTTGATTTTCTCCAATATTATAATGAACACCTGATTTTTCTTGTAATCTATGCGCTTCATCTACAAGTAAAAAATCATATTTATTTTCTTGATCACGAAAAAAATAACCTAAACTTTTAAATAATTCATGAATACTAACTTCATTATTATAAACCAAACTATTTTTATAAACCTTTCTAGGAGCCATATTTTTAGAAACATAAGCACCCATTAGTCCTAATTTTAGTAATTCCCCAAGCAAATTAATAGCAAGTACTGATTTACCTGTTCCGGGACCACCACTCACAATAACAACGCTTTTTTGATTATTAGTGAATGCTTGTTTAGCTTCCCATTTTATAGCTTCCGCAATAACTTTTTGTTCATCAAGTAAAGTATATTCCTTTTTATCTTGGATCATTTTATCAATAGCATCCAATAACTTTTTGTTAGGCTTTACTTCACTATTATCAATATATTCTATTAATTTTAAATCATCTCCAAATTTAATATAGTGATTTACAATAGCTCGAAGCATATATTTATCGTTACTTCCATATATAGGAGCATTCGTATAATATTTTTTAAATTTATTAAGTAATAAGGGGTCATCATTATTAAAAGAATAATTATGTAAGTAAACAAGGGGAATAACATGAACATGACTCTCTTCAATATACTTATTGTAATTTAAAAGTAATTCAGCATAACACAGAACTTGATAAGAAGGATGTAAAGAAATCTTTTCTTTATTAGAAATTATTGTTTTAATAACTGCATCTTCACTTGCAACATCATTTATAACTTCCCACTGCTTAAGTTCAAATAAAAGAAGAACTGGTTCGCGATTCAAATTATATCCACTAACTACCAAATCAATTCTTTTACTTGTTAAAGGAATATTAAATTCAATACTAATACCAGTATTATCAGGTAAATCTTGCAATATAAAACTCATCATAGGTAAACTATTAGCCCATGATTTAATTTGATTTAGTTTTGTTTTTTTACCCATTTTTTCTTTATAAGCATCATAAACCTTATTACTAATGATACCTTCTTTTACATATAAATCAAATTCTTTTTTAAGACACGAAAATATTATCACTTAACTTCACTTCCTATAAAAAAAGCTAGCAAAAACACAAGTCTTTACTAGCACTTAAAATAATTATAACACAATTTTATTTAAAACTAATATCAAAATAACTAGGACCCTCTATACATTTACCATCAAGTGTAAAACGAGAACCATGACATAGGCAATCCCAAGTCTTTTCAACCTCGTTAAAAACTAATCCACACTTCATATGCGGGCATTTATTTAAAACAATATGTTCCACTTCTTTTTCATCTTTATATATAGCAACATTTCTTCCATCTTTTTTTGTGTAGATAACTTTAGAGTTATTAACATTTCCTTTACTACTTTTAATTATAGCTTTTAGATTGCATCCAAGATCAATTGGCAATCTTACAATTTTATTTAAATTAATGTGACGGTGAGGATCAAACAAAGAAATATAAAGATTGTCTTTTTTTAGAATGATATCAGCTAGTATTTTACCAGCTAAAGTCCCATTCGTCATACCCCAAGTATTATAACCAGTAGCTATTAAAAAAGTATCATCGTTTTTATAAATACATCCTATATAGGGAATATAATCATTGGTAATAATATCTTTATTACTCCACATATAGTCAAACTTTTGCAGTTTCTTTAACTCATCAAAATTATCTTTAATACTTTTAATATTGCAAGTTGCAAAAGATTGATATAAATAAATTAAATAACAATTGTTACCGTCATCATAATAACGCATCGATATACAAGGTTTATCAATATTTATCGCACTAATATCCAAACATTGTTTAACCCTTTTAGCGCCAATATAAGAAGTTTCAACATGACTTTTAAATGGCATTAAAAAGGGAATTAAAAAATAAGGATAATGAGAAGCGAGTACTACATATTTACTTTTAATTTGCAAGTTATTTACAGAAGAATAATAATAGCCATCTTTTTTATCTATTTTAGTAACTTTAGAATTTTCATAAATAGAATCACTAAACATTGCTTTAAGATGATTAATATATTTTAAAGGATGAAAAGTATAGGAATCATCAACTTGTAAAGCAAGAATATTATTGATTCCCTCTAATTTAGTTTTCTTGACCTTTACATGATTTTGGGATAAAAAATTATATTCAGCTTCTAATTTTGCTACATTTTCTTCTTCATTAGTAAATAGATAAGAAGATACTTTTTTCAAATCGCAATCAATATGGTAACTATGAACTATATTTTTAAGCCAATTTACCGCATCAATTTGACTAGCTAGATATAACAATGCATTCTCATAACTAGTTTTTCGAATATTCATGAATATTTGTTCTTGCAAGTAAGTAATTTTAGCCGTACTTCTAAAAGTTACACCATAACCACACGTATTTCTCTCAACCAAAATAGTCTTCAAATTACTATTTTGAAGTTCAAGTAAAGTAGATAATCCTGTTATACCTCCCCCAATAATTAAAACATCTACTTCCATATCTTGTTTTATTGTTTGACTACTTTTTTCTCGATTATTTATCCAAATACTAGTGTTTTTCATATTACATCTGTAATATTATGAGTAAAATATTGGAATAAATACATAAAATAGTTGATTTTTTTATAAAAGTTTGATATTCTAATAATGTTCAAATGGCGGGATTGGTGAAGTGGTTAACACGGCAGATTGTGGCTCTGTTATGCAAGGGTTCGACTCCCTTATCTCGCCCCATATTTTAGGATATAAACCTTATGGTTTTATTTTATAAAAACTAGGATTTTAACAAAAAATCCTGGTTTTTTATATCCCAAAAATTATGAAATTATTATTAAAAACTGAGTAATAAATGTTAAAAAATAGTTGAAAAAATTAAAGTTATAGTGTATTATATTAACATATAAGCTTAATAGTAAACAAAGGTGAAAATATGAAAAAATTAAATTTAGGTGATTTTATAACAAATAAAAGAATAGAAAAAAACATGTCATCAAGAAGTCTAGCAATAAGTTGCAATATATCGCCAGCCTATATGAATGATATAGAAAAAAACAAAAGAGTACCGACTTTTAAAATATTAAAAAGCATAGGAAAGAATCTTAAATTAAATGAAAGTGAAGTATATAAATTAATGGACTTGGCCGTAGAAAACAGAGTTAACCTTGTCCCTTACGATATGGTTGAATATATAAAAACAAACGAAAATTTAAAAAGATGCATTAGAGAAAAAATAAAAAGAAATGAATTAACAGGGTGGGAGAAAGCTTTAGATAGTAAAGAAAACAAGGAGGATGTAAAATGAAAAAATATAATGTTTTAGATTTATTCTGTGGATGTGGAGGTTTAAGCAAAGGATTTGAAATGGCAGGATATAATATTGTTTATGGTATTGATAATAATATAGATGCTATAAAAACATACGAAAATAATTTTAAAAATGCGAAAGCAAGTTGCTATGACATCTTAAATATAAGTAAAGAAGAAATCAAAAAAAAGCTTAAAAATGTAGAGAAGATAGACGTAATCATCGGTGGACCACCTTGCCAAGGTTTTTCTTCGGCAAACAGGAATAAAATAGCTGATGATCCTAGAAATAAATTATTCTTTGAATTTGTAAAATTTGTTGATTTAATACATCCTAAAGCTATTGTAATAGAAAATGTAAAAGAAATTGTTACAGAAAATAAGGGCTATGCTAAGAAAAATATTCAAGAAATTTTTTCTGATAGAGGATATAATGTGACGTTTAAAGTTTTAAATGCAGCCGATTTTGGAGTTCCACAAAAACGCTTAAGAAATTTTTTTGTTATAACAAAAGAGACAACCTTTGATTTCGAAAAATTAAAGAAAGTAAAGAAAAAAGTAACTGTAAAAGATGCGATTGGAGATTTATATCAATTTGAACAAAGAGCAAAAAATGATTTAAAATTTATCCCTAAGATAAATAATCGAGAAATTTATAATCATTTGGTAAAATATCCATCATCTATAGTTCAGGAAAGAATATCGTATGTGAAGCAAGGTGAAAATTGGAGCGCTATACCTAAAAAATTATTTGAAAATCAAAGAAATAATAGACATTCATCAGCATATAAAAGGCTAAATGAGGATGATATCTCGGTAACCATAGATACGGGTAATTCACATAGTAATTATTTTCATCCGATATTTAATAGAATTCCAACAGTTAGAGAAGCGGCTCGCATTCAATCTTTTCCAGATGATTTTGTTTTTTTTGGTTCCAGAACTGCTCAATATAGACAAGTTGGCAATGCGGTTCCTCCGTTATTAGCAAAAGCAATTGCTGAAGAACTAAAGGAGGTATTAAAACATGAATAATAAAATAATTGACTTATTTTGTGGATGTGGTGGATTAAGTAAAGGATTTGAAATGGCAGGGTTTGAGCCGGTATTGGCAATTGATTTCTGGGAGGATGCTATAAAAACCTATAATTATAATCATAAAAAAGCTATTGCCATTTGTGACAATATTTTAAATCTAGATTCTAATTTAATTAATTCTAAATTAAAAAACACAAAAATAGCAGGAATAATTGGGGGTCCACCATGTCAAGGCTATAGTAGCGTTGGGAAACGTATCATAGGGGACGAAAGAAATTATTTATATTTGCAATATTATAGAATCGTAGAAATGTTAAACCCTGAGTTTTTCGTTTTAGAAAATGTAAAAGGGTTATTAACATTAAATAACGGAAAATTTAAAGAAGACATTATTGCTAAATTTTCGAAATTAGGATATAATGTACAATATAAATTATTAAACGCAGCTGATTTTGGCGTTCCACAAAACAGATATAGAGTTTTTTTTGTAGGAATAAAAGGGAAAAAATTTTGCTTTCCAAAAAAAACAGAAGAAAAAAAAATAAGGGTATACGAAGCCATATCAGACCTATCTGATAAAGAAAATGAATACACCCATGATGCAAATACTGAATATCAAAAAAAAATGCGCGAAAATAACATAAAATTATACAATAATGAATTTACTAAACACACAGAACAAACTATAAAAATAATTAATATGATTCCGGATGGTGGTAAAATTTCAAATCTTCCGGCAAAATATTGGAAAATAAGAAAATATAATAAAGCATTTCAAAGAATGAATTCAAATGAGCCATCAAATACAATTGATACTGGCCATAGAAACTACTTTCACTATAGAGAAAATAGAATTCCAACAGTTAGGGAATCGGCAAGAATACAATCTTTTACAGATGATTTTATATTTTTAGGATCTAAAACTAGTCAATATAAACAAGTTGGAAATGCAGTCCCACCACTATTAGCGTATGAAATTGCTAAGGAAATAAAGCGACAGATAGGATGATAAAATGAAAAAATGTATTACTATAAATCAGATATCAAATCCGGGAATAAGCTTAACAGAAGAAACAAATAAAAAAATATTGCTTATAGAAAAAATTATATTAGAAAACAATAATAAACAGTTACCTTATAAAAAATTTCAAGAATATTTGATTAATAATAAAATATTTACAGGAAGTTATATAAGATCTTTGATGCCATTTTTATATAATTTAGGATTTATTAATGACTACAAAGAAGGAGTAGATTTTTCTCAATTTTTTACGTCTTTGGGGGAAGCATATATAGAGTGTATAAAAGCCTTAAAAAAAATATCGGAAAAATCAAATGAAATTGTTTTTAATATGAAGGAAATTAAAAGTGATATAATTTTAATGGGATTAAATGACATGGAAAAAAAAGCCTATAATTTTTATTGTTCCTATTGTCAAATATTGAAATTTTTAAAAAAATATAATAGTATTAATAGAGAACAGTTTTTTATTTTAAAATATTGTGAACAAAATAAATTAGATGAAATAGATTATATTCAAAAATATAAAAAAAATCCAAACTCATTTATTATAAAAATAATAAACGTCAATAACGAGAAAGTTAGCTATAAATCTAATAATTCTTTTAACTATTTTATAGCTTTATTATCAGAAGAGCAAGGTAATTTAGTAAAAAAAATTGATCAAAATAATTTTAAACTAAATAATGATAAAATAGAAATAATCAATGAACTTTTGAAAGAAAATATGGAGGATACAAAAAATGAATAGCGAAGAAATATTAAAAAACAATATTAAAGAAAGCATAAATAAAATAAAAACGAAATTAGACATTACTGAGGAAACGATTTTTGATGAAAATAGAACCCATTATATTAATGATTTTAAAAAATTTTATTTAGAAAATATTGAAAAAATAAAAAATAAATATGATTGGGCCATAAGAAGGGAGGAATATTTGGATGAATATCCTCTTAGCAAATTAAATGAGCTCAAATTAGGCGATTATGCCTTAGGAACAGATAGATATAAAGAGTCCTTAAGCTATAAATTAGAATATGGTAAATATAAAAATCTTGGAATTACAATTGGAGGTGGATCAGCCGCTAAATTTGGAATATATAAAAAAAGAGAAACAAAAAAATACTATGGAGTAAATAATCAAGAAATAGATAACCCCGAGATTTATTGGACAGATTTTAGAAATGAATTATTTGCATTTCTGAGTTCATTGCAAAATGTAGAGAAAATGGAAAATGCTAAAGACAAATATCCAAAACTAAAAGGAATGTCAATGGTATTAACCAAGCTAGCCTCAATTTATTATCCGGAAAAATTTTTAAATATTTGTTCCAAAGAAAAACTTATAATTATATCAAGCTATTTTAAAATCCCTATAAAAAATAGTGATTCACCAGAAAAAATTTCCTATGATATAAATAAATATATAAGAGAAATGATACCAGAAGTTACTAAAGAACATCCATATTTTTTAGGAGAAATGTTGTATCGATATATAAATTTATTAGACGAAAATAATTTTTATGAAAATCCTATTGAAGATAACTTAAATAAAAATGTAGAAGATTATAAAAGAGAGGATTTTTTAAATGACATTTTCATTAATGAAGAAGACTATGAAAGATTAAACAATCTTTTAAATAAGAAGAAAAATATTATTTTAGAAGGATCTCCAGGTGTTGGCAAAACTTTTATGGCAAAAAGATTAGCATATTCAAGGATTGGATCTATGGATAATCAAAAAATGATAACGATACAATTTCATCAAAGTTATTCTTATGAAGATTTTATTGAGGGAATTCGACCGGTAAATAATGAATTTGAATTAGTAAATGGAATATTCAAAGATTTTTGCTTAAAAGCTCAAAATGATAAAGAAAATAGTTATTACGTTATTATTGACGAAATTAATCGTGGGAATATAAGCAAAATATTGGGAGAATTGATGATGCTAATTGAAGTTGATAAACGTGAGGTGGAAAAAGTTATATTGCCCTATTCTAGAGAAGAATTTTTTGTTCCAAATAATCTGTACATCATCGGAATGTTAAATACTGCCGATAGAAGCTTGACATTAATAGACTATGCTTTAAGAAGAAGATTCTCTTTCTTTAAAGTCAAACCAGCTTTTAATAATGAAAAATTTAAAAATTATATAACACAATTCGATAACAAAAATCTTGAAAAATTATTAGAAGTAATAAAAAAATTAAATGAATTTATATGTGAAGATGAGTCATTAGGTAGTGGATTTGAAATTGGACACAGTTATTTTTGTAATTTAAATTTTGAATATAAAAAAGAATTAGAAGATATAGTTGAATTTGATATATTGCCATTGCTAAAAGAGTATTGGTTTGATGATGAAAGCAAATATAATGATTGGAAAGAGAAACTTATTAATTCATTAAAAGATGAATAAAGACTATAGAATTAGTAACATATATTATATGTTGGCATACGCATTTAAACTTGATAAATTAATCGAAAAAAAAGATTTTTTTGGAAATATAGAAGATTTCTCAAATATATATGATTTGCTTTCAAGTATGTTAATCTTTTTAATTAATAGATTAATAAAAAAGGGATTCTATAAAGATTATAAATTAACAGATGAATTAACTGCCATAACGCGTGGTAAAATAAAAATCACAGAATCAATTAAAAAACGAACCTTTATTAATAAGAAAATAGTATGTGAGTATGATGAATATAGCGAAAATGTTATTTTAAATAAAATCATTAAAACAACATTATTTTATTTAATTAAATCTGAGAAAATGAAGAATAAAAACAAAAAAGAAATAAAAAAAATATATCTTCACTTAAACAATATAGACATATTGGAAATAAATAAAATATATTGGAATAATATATATTTAAATAAGACAAATAAAGATTACAGAGTTATAATAAATATATGCTATTTAATTTTGGAATCCTTAATAATTACGCAGAAAGATGGAAGCATCAAGTATAGAGAATTTATAGATGAAGAAAAAATATCAACTATATATGAAAGATTCGTAAGAGAATATTATAAAAAACATTATCCACAATTAAATCCAAGTATAAAAATAATTAATTGGAATATTGATTCAAATTATCCGTTAATAGAGTTTTTACCTAAAATGATTACTGACATTAATTTATACTATAAGAAAAGAATTTTAATAATAGATACAAAATTTTACGCAAGCATTTTAAAAAAAGGTAGATTTGATAAGAAGACAATTAATAGAGATAATTGGAATCAATTATATGTGTATGTAGCGAATGAATCCTGGAAAAAAGATAACGATGTGAGAGGAATGCTATTATATGCCCAAACAGATGAAGAACTTGCGAAAAATTACACCACATCAATAATGAATCATATAATGTCTATAAAGATACTCGACTTAAAACAAAGTTTTGAAAATATTAAAAAAGAATTAAACTCAATTGCGGATGATTTTATGTCTGATGAAAATAGTTAAATACATAATCACCTCTAATATCACCAAACTAATATTAGAGGTTTTTATTATGTCAAGTTTAAGTAAATATAATGCAAAAAGAAATTTTAATAAAACAAAAGAACCAATGGGTAAAAGAAGCAAAAAAACAAAAAAATTAAGATTTTGTATTCAACATCATATTGCCAGAAAAGATCACTATGATTTACGTTTAGAATGGAATGGAGTATTAATTAGTTGGGCAGTACCAAAAGGCCCTTCCTATAATCCTAAAGATAAAAGATTAGCTATTAAAGTAGAGGATCACCCCATAGATTATCGTAATTTTGAAGGAACAATTCCTAAGGGTGAATATGGTGGTGGAACAGTCATGCTATGGGATAAAGGTTATTGGGAACCAATAAAAGGATATAAGCCAAATTTTAAAGAAGGCCCTATAAAATTTATTTTAAAAGGTTCAAGACTAAAAGGAATATGGACTTTAGTTAAGTTAAAAAATAATGATACAAGTTGGTTACTGATAAAGGATAAAGATGAATATCATTTATATGATAATATAAATGAATTTAATACTAGTATTAAAACAAATAGAACCATGGATGAAATTAAAGATAATATAAAACATATAGAAATAACAAATCCTGATAAAATAATTTATAAAAAACCAAAAGTAACCAAAATGGACATTGTAAACTATTATAAAGCTGTATCAAAACGCATGTTACCTTTAATTGAAAATAGGCTTATAAGTACCATTCGTTATCCAAGTGGTTCAAAAGGTTCTAGTTTTTTTAAAAAGCATTTTGAAAACTTACATAAATTTTTAGGTTTAAAAAGAATTAAAAGTAAGAAAGAACATCAAAATGATTACTATTATATTAAAGACATTAATGGTCTCATTAGTGAAGTACAAATGAATAGTTATGAATTTCATGTATGGGGTTGTCTAGCAAGTGATTTATCTCATGCTGATATGTTAGTCTTTGATCTAGATCCTGACGAATTATTAAGTCTAAAAAGGTTAAGAGAAGGGGTAAAAGATTTAAAAAGTATTTTAGATGAATATGAACTATCATCTTTCCTAAAAACGAGTGGTGGTAAAGGCTATCATGTGGTTGTTCCTCTAAATGCCAAAGTAACCTGGAAAAATGCTAGACTTATAGCCAAAAACATAGCAGAATTAATGGAAGCAAGATGGCCTGATAAATATACCAGCAATATGAAAAAATCGAAAAGAAAAGGTAAAATATTTATTGATTGGGTGAGAAATACAAAAGGAGCGACAAGTGTTGCCCCATACTCTTTAAGAATTAGAAAAAAGTTAACGGTCTCTATGCCCATATCATGGAATGAACTTGATAAAATTAAGCCAGATGAAATAACGATGGAAGAAGCAATCAAAAGATTAAAAAGAAAAGACCCATGGCAAAAATTTAATAACTAAAATTGTTGTTTTGATGCCAAATATATGTTATACTATATTTGTTTTACCAAAGGAAGTGAATTTTATGTTAGAAACCTTTTTATTAATTATATCAGTATTATTAATTGTTGTAGTTTTACTACAAGGAAATAAAGCTAGCAGTGCTGGTCAAATTATTACTGGTGGCAATGATGTCTTATTTCAAAATATGAAAGAAAGAGGATTTGAATTATTTATAAGCCGATTAACCTTAATATTAGGAATTCTTTTTTTCATTATTTCGTTAATACTATTTTTAAAATAGGCAACGTATGTTGCTTTTTTGCTTTTTGGAGGTTTTATGAAGTATTTTGATTTTGTTCGTAGTTTTGGAGCAGAGGCATTAATAAAAGGAAGAACATATCCTAGCTATTTAATAGAGTATCTAACATCTTATGAAGAACCTAAGCAATATGTTCATGAGTTCCAAGTAGAAGACAAAAATGAATGGGATGAATATGAAGTTATAATAAAAAACAATGGTGATGAAATATATGAAGGAACATGTACTTGTGAAAAGTTTAGAAAGTACAAATCTTGTGAACATGTTATAGCTTGTTTATATGAATATTATTATCCGATAATTAGGTGTGAAAAAAAGGATTTATATGAAGAAACAAGTGAAATTCTAAATATATTTTATAATCCTAATCCCAAAAAGTCCGTTAAAGAAAAAGCATCATTGCAACTAAACATTACTTTCTATGATAATAAAATACAATATCGATTAAGTGTTGGTACTAATAAATTATATGTTTTAAATAATAAATCAAAATTCGAAAAATTTTTAGATGCTTATTTTAATGGTGGAGATGACGTATTAGGAACTAAATTTACTTATAATAAAGATAATTATTATTTTGATGAAGAAGATACAAAAGTTATTAATTATTTAGCAAATTATGAGAAAACTAGCAATTATTATTATAGTGTAGATCCTTTTGATTTAAGTGAAAGAGATTTAGATTATTTAATACACAATATTGATATTGCTAAATTACAAATAAATCGTGAAAAAATAGCAGAAATTATCGAAGATTTGCCAACTAAATTTATACTAAATCATAGGAAAAAAGATTTTTCTTTAACCATTGAAGATCTTGAAAACTACAATATTTTAACAAGCAACTGCAAATATATTCTTTATAGAAATAATTTATATATTATTCCTGAAAATTATCAAAAATTATTAAAAGAATTGTATCACAGACAAATAAACTCTTTATTATTTAAAAACAAAAACATAGAAAAATTTAATCAAGGTATTTTAAAGGTAATAAACGATAAACTACAAATAGCAGATGATATAACTGAAATTACCAAAATAACCAAACCAAGTGTTAAGATCTATTTAGATATTTTAAAAGACAAACTAACTAGTGAAATTAAGCTAAATTATAGTGGAATAGAAATTAACCTGTTAAGCAATGATACTAGTGTCTCAAGAGACTATGACTTAGAAGAAGAAGTTATGCAAGATATTATAAATGCTGGTTTTATAATAAATAAAAACAAATTTGAAATGAATGATATTGATACTATTGGTTATTTCTTGGAAAATAATTTAACTAATTTAGGAAATAAATACGAAGTATATACAAGTAAAAAACTAGATAAAATAAACTTAATTAAAAAAACGCGTATTACCAAAGATTTTAGCATTGGCTATGATGGTATCATGTCTTTTAATTTTGAATTAGACAATATTAATGATGAGGAATTAAAAGGTATACTAGCTTCCTTAAAAAGTAAAAAAACTTATCATCGCCTAAAAAATGGTAATTTAATTAATTTAGAAGAAAATAAAGAATTACAAGAATTTGGATCTCTAATAGATGATTTAGAATTAGATCCATCCACTTTAAACGACAAAATTGAAATTCCAAAATATCGTGCCTTATACATTGATTCACTAAAAGAAAATAAATATCATGATATCAAAACAAACAATTTATTTGATGATTTTATTACTAATTTTAACAAATATAAAGATATAGACATAACTTTTTCTAAAGAAGACCAAGAAACTCTAAGAGATTATCAAAAAACGGGTGTAAAATGGCTATATACTCTATACAAATGTGATTTAGGGGGTATTTTAGCAGACGAAATGGGACTTGGGAAAAGTATTCAAGCCATATGTTTTATAAAAGAAGTATTAAAAGATAAAAAAGATGCCAAAATTTTAATTGTTTGTCCCACATCATTAGTTTACAACTGGGAAAAAGAATTTACAAAATTTGGCCAAGGAATAAAAGTAAGAGTAATTAGTGATTCTAAAAAGAAAAGAATAGAAGCATTACATGACAACGACGCCCATGTATTTATAACTTCCTATGGATTATTAAGGAATGATATGGAAGAATATAGCAATATGCATTTTGAAATATGTATTGTGGATGAAGCTCAATACATGAAAAATTATCAAGCCCGTATGACTATAGCACTAAAAAGTCTACACGCCCATACCAAAATTGCTTTAACAGGAACACCATTAGAAAATTCAGTTACTGAACTTTGGAGTATATTTGACTTTCTAATGCCTGGCTATTTAAATAGTGTCGAGAAATTTCGAGAAAAATACCATATTAGTGATGTAACCGAAGAAGACTTAAATCGTCTGGCAAATCTAAATTATCAAATAAAGCCATTTATTTTACGAAGGAAAAAACAAGATGTAGTAAAAGATCTGCCTGATAAAATCGAAAATAACATATATTTAGATTTACCAGAAAAGCAGAAACAGTTATATGTAAGTGTCTTAAAAGAAACAGAAAAAGAAATTGAAGAATTAATCGCTACCTCTGGTTTTGCTTCATCACGTTTCAAAATACTCCAATTATTAACCAAACTAAGACAAATATGTATTAATCCCCATGTCTTATATGAAAATTATGAAGGAGAAAGTATTAAAACAGAAAAAATATTGGAAATGATTAAAGACTATGTAAAAGAACATCATAAAATATTAATATTTTCTAGTTTTAAAAGAATCTTAGATTTATTAAAACAAGATTTAGAAAAAGCAAAAATAAGTTTTTACAGCATAGATGGCTCTACTAAAAGTAAAGATAGGCTTCCATTAATTGATAAATTTAACAGTGATAATACTAGTTGTTTCCTTCTAACATTAAAATCAGGAGGAACAGGATTAAACTTAACCAGTGCTGATATTGTAATTCACCTAGATATATGGTGGAATCCTCAAGTAGAAAATCAAGCAACCGATCGAGCTCATCGAATTGGCCAGAAAAGAAAGGTAATTGTTAATAAATTAATTACCAAAGGAACAATTGAAGAACGAATATTAGAACTTCAAACAAAAAAGAAAATATTAAGCGAAAATTTAATTGAAGGAAATGCGGAAGCAAGTTTAGCAACTCTAAACGAAGAAGATATTAAAAATTTACTTACTTACAGTAATGATTAATTATTCAAAATAAAATGAAATGAACTTAAGGCCCAAAGTTTTCGCTTTAAGTTCTTTTTTTATTTTGTTTTGTATTCGTATTAAACTATGAACTTTCATATCTTTTTTCGCTTTAAAAGTTAAAGTAACTTGATAATACGGCCCAATCTTTATAATAGATGAATCGGTAATGTGAATAACTCTATATTTATCCACAATCTGTTTAATAGCCTCTTTAATTTTTTTATCTTCATCAGTAATACCAATCAAACAATTAATATTTAGTTTTATCATTTTTAATGCTTGGATAATTAAAAGCATAGCAATAAAAATACCGCCAATCATATCAATTTTAGGAATAATTTGGCTTAAAAGAATAATGGGTATTAAAGCCATTGATGAATAAGCTTCCATCTTTGATTCCACACTAGAAACAAGCAATAATTCACTATTTAAAGAGTGCCCCATACTAGCTAATTTATGTACACTAATAAATTTTAAGAAGACTGTAAAAAGAATTAAAAGAATAATGGATAATAAAGGCTTTTGATAATCTATTTTAAAACTTAAATATATAACGAAAATACCAACTAAAAAAGCCAGAATACCCATGAATAATTCTATAATATAAAAGACTCTGCCATATCCCAAAGGGTGATTCTTATTAGCGCGTCTTCTTCCGATTTTAATTCCAAATAAAGAGATAACATCCGTTACCAAATCACTAAATGTATAAATACCATCGATTGTAAGGGTAAAAGTGTGCAGCATGATACCACCACCAATTTTAAGAATAGAAATAACAATATTAATGAAGGTGCTAAAATACATTGTTTTTAGTTCTAATTTCATAATAATCACTACCACTTAGTATGCTATATTTTCAAATTAATAAACATGTAATAAAACTCAATAATTAAAAAATACTACTAAACATAACCAGAAAAAAATGATATAATATTCTAGCTAGGAGGATTATAAATGAAAGAAGAATGGCGTAATTTTAAAGATGGTCTTTGGACTAAAGAAATAAATGTAAGCGATTTTATTAAAAATAATTATCATGCTTACGATGGAGATGAGTCTTTTTTAGAAGGAACAACCAAGAAAACAGATAAAATATGGAATACTTGCACTGAACTTCTAAAAGAGGAATTAAAGAAGAAAGTATTAGATATTGATGTAGATCACATGTCAGGAATTAATGCTTTTGAACCAGGATATATATGTAGTGAAGATGATTGTATCGTAGGTCTTCAAACTGATAAACCATTAAAAAGAATTGTAAACCCATATGGTGGTATGCGTATGGTTAGAGAAGAGCTTGAAGCTTATGGTTATAAACTAAATCCTGAAGTAGATAAATATTTCAATGAATTTAGAAAAACACATAATGATGGTGTATTTGATGCCTATACTGATGAAATTAGACGGGCACGTCATGCCGGATTATTAACAGGCCTTCCAGATGCTTACGGCCGTGGTCGTATTATTGGTGATTATAGACGTGTAGCTTTATATGGTATTGATTATTTAATTGAAGAAAAGAAGCGTGATTTAGCAAGTCTTTTAGGCCCAATGGATAACGAACTTATTCAGTTAAGAGAAGATGTATCTATGCAAATTAAAGCTTTAGATGAAATCAAAAAAATGGCTAGTCGTTATGGTTTTGATATTTCAAGACCAGCCAAAAATAGTAAAGAAGCTGTAGAGTGGACTTATCTTGCTTATTTAGCTGCTGTAAAGGAAAACAATGGCGCCGCAATGAGTTTAGGCCGTGTGGATGCTTTCTTTGATATTTACTTTGAAAGAGATTTAAAAGAAGGAACTATTACCGAAAGTGAAATCCAAGAGATTATTGATAACTTTGTTATTAAATTAAGACTAGTAAGACATTTAAGAACACCTGAATATGATGAATTATTTTCAGGAGATCCAACTTGGGTTACCGCATCTATTGGAGGAATTACCGAAAATGGTAAAAGTATGGTTACTAAAACTAGCTACAGATTACTTCATACTCTAACAAATCTTGATCCAGCACCCGAGCCTAACATGACCATTTTATGGAGTGAACATTTACCAGAAAACTTTAAAAAGTATTGTGCCAAAATGAGTATTGATACAGATGCTATCCAATATGAAAATGATGATGTTATGCGACCAATTTATGGTGATGATTATGCTATAGCTTGCTGTGTATCGGCTATGCGTGAGGGTAAAGATATGCAATTCTTTGGTGCTCGTTGTAATTTAGCCAAAGCTCTACTTTATTCCATGAATGGTGGTATTGATGAAGTAAAAGGTACTCATGTAATCGAAGGTTTTGAAAAAAATACGGATGAAGTGCTAGATTATGAAAGTGTAAAGAAAAATTATTTCAAAATGCTTGAGAAAGTAGCCGAAGTATATTCTAATGCTATGAATATTATTCATTATATGCATGATAAATATGCTTATGAAGCAGGACAAATGGCTCTTCATGATACCCATGTAAATAGACTTATGGCTTATGGTATAGCAGGACTATCTGTTGCAGCAGATTCACTATCAGCAATTAAATATGCGCGTGTTAAACCTATTCGTAATGAAGAAGGTATAGCTGTTGATTTTGAAATAGAAGGAGATTTCCCTAAATATGGTAATGACGATGATCGTGTCGATAATATAGCAAAAGAAGTGACAGAAAAGTTCTATGAAGAACTTGCTAAACATAAATGTTACCGTAATGCTCACCCAACTTTATCTGTCCTTACTATAACATCAAATGTTGTATATGGTTCAAAAACTGGTTCAACTCCCGACGGTAGAAAAAAAGGTGTTGCCTTTGCTCCAGGAGCAAACCCAATGCATGGTAGAGATGAAAGTGGCGCTATAGCAAGCTTAAATTCTGTTGCTAAATTAGAATACGCAAAATGTTGTCGTGATGGTATTTCTAATACTTTCTCTATCGTTCCAAGTGCTCTAGGTCATACCAAAGATGAACAAATTGATAATTTAGTTAGCTTATTAGAGGGTTATTTCATCCAAGGCGCTCATCATTTAAATGTTAATGTACTAAATAGAGAAACATTAATTGATGCCATGGAAAATCCTGATAAATATCCACTATTAACAATAAGAGTATCAGGCTATGCCGTAAGATTTAACAGACTTACGAGGAGTCAACAAGAAGAAGTTATTGCTAGAACTTTCCACGAGAAAATATAATGCAAGCAAGTGTTAATTCCATTGAAACCTTTGGCCTTGTTGATGGCCCTGGTATTAGAACTGTTATTTTTCTAAATGGCTGCATGCTAAGATGTTTATATTGCCATAATCCCGAAACGTGGCATATGGGTAATAAAAATTACACAGTTGATGAATTAGTAGCCAAGATACTTCGTAATAAACCTTATTTTAAAAGAAACAATGGTGGGGTAACATTCTCTGGTGGTGAACCCTTATTACAAATTGATTTTTTACTAGATATTTGCAAGAAACTAAAAGAAGAGGGTATTCATATTGCCTTAGATACGGCCGGTGTGGGAATAGGTAAATATGAAGAAATATTATCATTAATCGATTTAGTCCTATTTGATATAAAATATCCTAATGACGAAGGGTATAAAAAACTAACGGGTAGGGATATTTCGGAAAGTGAAAAATTTATTGAATGTTTAAATAGAAGTGGCAAGCCAGTCTGGATTAGACAAGTTATAGTACCCGGCATGATGGATAATGATGCTTATTTACAAGAATTAGCTGTTTATTTGTTAAAAATAAAAAATATTGAAAAAATAGAGTTCTTGCCTTTCCATCATTTAGGCTTTTCTAAATATGAAAATTTAAAATTAGAAAATCCCTTAAAAAATGTTCCGGAAATGAATGTCGAAAACTGTCAAAAATTATATGAAAGATTTATGAACATATATAACAACTTAAAAGACGATCAAAAATAAAAGATTGTCTTTTAAAATACTTTAAAAAAATAATTAGTTTGGTATAATAAGATTACCAAAAAAGGAGATAGTATTATGAATGAATTAGAAATTGAAAAAAATGAAAAAAGAAATGAAAAATTTATCCAAGAGTTTAAAGCTTGGTTAAAAAAACAAAATCTGTCAACCAAAACAATTAACAAACATAAAAATAACATGGAATTGTATTTAAATAATTATTTGCCATACTATGAAAGTGAAACCATGGAAGAAGGAACCTCATCTGTGTATCCTTTTTTAGGAGACTGGTTTATTAGAAAATGTATGTGGTCATCAAGAAGTAGTATTAAAGAAACAGCTTCCAGTATTAAGAAGTTTTACAAGTGCATGAACGAATTAGGATACATCGATAAAGAAAAATATGAACTTGTAGCTTTTACGATAAAGGAAAATATGGAAGAATTTTTGGAAAATTTAGATGATTATGATAATGGTAAAGGCATATGGGATTATCTTTAATGATAATTCTTTTTTTGTTAAATATTGGAAGCGAATATTTGTTTGACTAACACATACATTTGTATTATAATATTGCTAGGTGATTATTTATGACATTAAAAGAAAAATTAACAATTTTAGCCGATAGTGCCAAGTATGATGTCTCATGCTCATCAAGTGGCAGCACAAGAAAAAATGAAGGAGGTATAGGTAATGCCGCTTTCTCGGGAATATGTCACTCTTTTGCTAGTGATGGTAGATGTATTTCTCTTTTAAAAATTCTTATGACCAACTGTTGTATTTTTGATTGCAAATATTGTATTAATAAAAGAAGCAACAATGTTAAAAGAGCAATATTTACACCAGAAGAAATATGTGAGTTAACAATGAATTTTTACCGTAGAAACTATATAGAAGGATTGTTTTTAAGTTCCGGCATAATTAAAAGTCCGGATTATACGATGGAACTACTTATTAAAACAATCAAAATGTTAAGATATAAATATCATTTTCATGGGTACATTCACTGTAAAGCTATACCTGGTGCAAACGAGTACTTACTAAAAGAATTAGGAAATTTGGTTGATAGATTAAGTGCTAATATTGAATTACCAACAGAGAGTGGTCTAAAACTTTTAGCTCCCAATAAAGAAGAAAATAAAGTTACTAAAATAATGTCCTATGTCAAGGAAAATCACAATAGATCCTACGTTCCAGCCGGCCAAAGCACTCAAATGATTATTGGTGCTACTAAAGAAACGGATTTAGATATAATGACTAAAAGTGAAGCATTATATAAAAATTATGATTTAAAAAGAGTTTTTTATTCGGCTTATATTCCTGTAAATAAAGATAAAGTATTACCCATGCTTAAAACTCCTCCTTTAGTAAGAGAAAATAGACTTTATCAAGCCGACTGGCTTCTTCGTTTTTATGGCTTTAGAGTTAAAGATTTACTAGATGAAGATAATCCCAATTTTAATATTTTAATGGATCCTAAAGCTAATTGGGCCTTACGTCATTTAAATGAATTCCCAAAAGAAATAAATACAGTATCTTACTATGATTTGTTAAAAGTTCCTGGTATTGGCATTAAATCAGCTAAAAGAATTATCGCATGTCGGAAAAACTTTAAAATAACCTTTAATGATCTAAAAAAGATGGGAGTAGTCATAAAAAGAGCCAAATATTTTATTACATGTAATGGAAAGTATTTTATTAATAGTGATTTATTTAAAAAGAGTTTTATTGAAGCTAATTTAATTTTAGAAGATAATCCCAAAGTAGAAAATAATAAAGAACAATTAAGCTTATTTTCATGATAAGTAATAAGATTTATTTATATGACGGTAATTTTTCTACTTTAATAGATTTAATAACCAAATTATTAGCATTCAAAACGAAACCTTTAAATATATGTGCTAAAAATGAATATCAGCCATCTTTATTAGATGAAACCATTGAATTAGAGCTGGATAATAATTTTAATATTAATAAAATACAGATATCCAAAAATATTATTAAAACAATTTATTATATTTATTTATCAAATAACCAAAACAAAGAACTAATTATTTATTATTTCTTATTAAATGCTCTAAAATATCAAGACAAAATATTTACGATGCGTAATTTAAAGTGTGTAGATGCTTCCTTAAAAATATCCAAATATGTCAGTAATGAAAATCATAAATTAAAAGGTTTCTTAAGATTTCAAGAATTAGAAAATCATATCTTATATGCCGAAATTAGTCCTACCAACAATGTATTAGAATTATTATCCATTCATTTTAAGAAACGTCTTAAAAATGAATATTGGATAATTAAGGATGTAGGAAGAAATATGTATAGTATCTATGATAAGAAAAAATACTATTTAATATCTGGGAATAATATGAATATATTAGAAATAAAAAATAATGAGCAGGAAGAGAATATAAAAAAATTATGGACAACATTCTTTAATACAATTGGTATCAAAGAAAGAAGAAACAAACGTTGCCAAATGAATTTTATGCCCAAGAAATATTGGAAATATATGACGGAAATGAGTGAGAAATATGAAAAAAGTAATAACAGGTGAAGAATTAAATGTATGTAAGTTAAAAGCAATTGAATTATTATGTGGTACTGTAAAAAACACTTTAGGCCCAAGAGGTTCTAATGCGATTATTGATCATTCCATGTTTAGTCCATTTATAACCAATGATGGTGTAACTATAGCTAGAAACATAGAAAGTGAAGATGAACGGATCAATACCATTCTTACTCTTGCCAAAGAAGCGTCTATTAAAACGGATGAGACTGTAGGAGATGGTACCACTACAACTTTAGTTTTATTAGAAAGCCTATTTAAAAGTGGATTAGCTAAAATTAAAGATGGTCTAAATCCTCACCTATTAAAAAATGAATTAGATGAAGCTTTAGAAAATATAATAGAAGAAATAAAAAAAGAAAGTAAAATTCCAACGGAAGAAAACTATTATAATATTGCCAGTATCGCTGCTAGCAACAAAAACATTGGAAAACTGATAACCAGAATGTATTTAAAAGTGGGTAGTGCTATCAAGATAGAAGAAAGTAAAACCAGTGAAACTTATACTAAAATTATAAATGGTTATAGTTTTGAACCCCTACTAGCTTCTCCTTACTTTTTTAATAACACAAATGAAATAATATATAAAAATAGTTTAATCTTAATTATGCTAAAAGAAGTAAACGAAATAGGAGAGATTAGTGAAATCATAAATTATACTATTGAAAAAAGAATACCTCTTGTAATACTAGCTACTGATTATACAGAAGAAGTAATAAATGAGGTTTTATCTTTAAATTTAAGTAAAATAACAAACGTTACCTTACTTAAATTACCGGAATATGGCCTTCATCAAATGGAAGTTTTAAAAGATTTAGAAATAATTAGCAATGCCAAAATAGCAAAATCATCTGATGAATTAAGCTTAAATAATTTAGGAAAGTGCGAAGAAATAAAAATCACGAAAGAACTTGCAACAATTAATAATAATTTGCAAAGTAAAGTTATAAAAAGATACATTAATAACTTAAAAGAAAAAATTAGCACCATAGATGATGACTTTGAATTAGAATTTCAGAGTAATAGACTATCTAAATTAACCAACGGAATAGGTATTATTTATGTGGGAGCTACTACTACAACGGAAGCTAGAGAAAAAAAGATGCGATTTGATGATGCCTTTTGTGCTCTAAATTGTGCAGCAAATGGCATTATTCCCGGAAGTGGCTTAATTTTATTAAAAATAAAAGAAAATTTAGAAACAAAAAATAATGGTTCAATCATTTTAAAAGAAGCATTAGACAAACCGTTTATGCAAATTTTAGAAAATGTCGGCATTAATCCAAGTAATATTTATAATAAAATAAAAGCCAGTGATTTTGATATAATTTATAATGTTTTCGAAAACAAATTTGAAACAATATCAAAAACCAAAGTAATAGATCCCACTACTGTAGTTATCACAAGCTTAAAAAATGCTGTATCAATCGCGGGAATGCTACTTACAACTACAAGCTTGATTATTAATGAACAACAAGAATCGATTAACTACAATCTGAATAACGAATTATGATAAATATTCTAGCTAATAAGAAAAAGGTGAAAACAAAAGTTTAAAAACTATAGATTTTTGTGAAAAATAGACATGGAAAACTATGGAAAAATGTGATAATAAAATTAAAATCCAAGCCAATTTTATATTATGACAATTAAATGTCAAGAAGGAAAATAAATATTAATAAAGAAAAAAATGTTAAAATAATAATAGAGGGAGAATACTATTATGAAAAGTCAAGAAATATACGAAAGCTATATGAAAGCATTTTCTGAAAGATGGGAATTAGAGAAAAAAATAGAAGATCTAATGAAACGCTGGGTTCAAGGAGAAATTACCTTGAGTAGTACATCAATTCAAATAGCTGTAGATAAAGGCTATGAAAGACTAGATAATTTAAAACAAATAGAAGAAATGCTACATCAAGATTATTTAAATCAAATTGAAAAAGAAAAAGCTAAAAAGGCTGCTGATCAATATTTAAGCTATCGCTATGGTACCAGACCATCAGATAAAGTTATAACGGAAGGCGTTTTAGCAAGTAACGCAAGTGAATCACATTTAGTAGCAAGACCTAAAACTAGAGAAGAACTTGAAATGGAAATGGAACAACACTTGAATAATATTAAAACTAAATGTCAAAAAGGAGATCTTAATTTAGAACAAGCAACTAAATTAATTGATGCTATAAATACCTCATATGGCTATATGTTAGAAGAAACAGAAAATAAAGCTCGTCATTAAATTGTAATTTTGGATTATTAATATGCTTATTAATAATCCTTTTTATCTTATAAGAATATCCCCAAATTTCTCTATTTTTTTAAAAGTTCAATGTTAATAATTGACATCACAAATTTATTAATCATTTTCTTTAATATAATTCTTTAAATTCATCTGACTTTATAATATAATAATAGCAAGAAAGGAAACTTTGCATATGAAATTATATAATACTTTAACTAGAAAAATAGAGAATTTTATTCCCTGGGAAAAGGGAGTTGTAAAAATGTACACTTGTGGTCCTACGGTTTACAGTTATGCTCACATTGGTAACTTAAGAACATATATCATGGAAGATATACTAGAAAAAACATTACGGTTTATTGGATTTGATGTAACACGTGTTATGAATATAACAGACGTAGGCCATCTAACAAGTGATGCTGATACTGGTGATGATAAAATGGTTAAGAGTGCTAAAAAAGAAAATAAAACTGTATTAGATATTGCTAAATTTTATACTGAAGCATTCTTTAAAGACGCGGAAAAATTAAATATTAAAAAACCTGATATTGTTAGTCCAGCCACCAAAAACATAGATGAATACATTAAAATTATTACAAAACTATTAGATACAGGATATGCTTATCAGGCAGGAGGAAACGTATATTTTGATACATCTAAATTAGATGATTATTACAAACTAACTAATCATGTTGGTGAAGAACTAATTAGTGGTGTTAGAGATACTGTAGAAGAAGATACTAACAAAAAAAATAAAACTGACTTTGCTTTATGGTTTACCAAATCAAAATTTGATTCCCAGGAATTAAAATGGGATAGTCCTTTTGGTAAAGGTTATCCTGGTTGGCATATTGAATGTAGTGGTATTTCGATAAAATATCTTGGCGAATATTTAGATATTCATTGTGGAGGAGTAGATAATATATTCCCTCATCATACCAATGAAATAGCGCAAAGTGAAGCTTATCTTGGCCATGAATGGTGTAAATATTGGGTACACGGGGAACACTTAAATGATGCCACAGGTAAAATGAGTAAATCGAAAGGCCATGTTTTAACCGTGTCTTATTTAGAAGAAAATGGCTTTAATCCATTAAGCTATCGTTTTATGGTTTTACTTAGTCATTACCGCAAACAATTAACATTTTCTCTTGACTCTTTAAGTGGTGCACAGAACGCTTATAACAAATTAAAAGCAAGAATAAAAGCTTTAAAACAAGAAGGTATATTAGATGAAAAGCTAAAAGAAACATATGTTACCAGATTTAAAGAATGTCTAGAAGACGATTTAAATACAGCTAATGCCATAACTTTATTGTATGATATTCTAAAAGAGGATACTAGCGATCTTACAAAACTAGAAATAATTAAAGAAATGGATAAAGTCTTATCTCTAGATTTACTTAAAGAAGAAAAGAAAAATATAGATGAAGTTTATATTTTAGAAATGATTGAAAAAAGAAGTGAAGCTAAAAAGAATAAAGATTTTGCTTTAGCAGATGAAATAAGAGGTAAATTAGAAAAAGATGGAATTATTTTAAAAGATACTCGTGAAGGAACCATCTATGAGGTAAAATAATGATTATAGATATCTTGTTTATTATTGTTTTAATATTATTAGTATTAATAAATATTCTTATTAGAACTGTTGCCGAAACGACCAAAGAACTAAAAAATAAAGCTAATTTATCAGGCTTTGAAATAGCAAGAAAACTAACAAGTGTTTATTGTGAAGAAGAACCACATATTATTAAGAAAAATGGTAAATATTTAGATCATTATAACAAAGAACGTAATGTAATTAAATTATCACCTGATGTCTTTGACGGTGAAAATGCTTATGCAGGGATTATAGCCATAAACACTGCTTTAGAAGCTGATCCAAACCGGAAGAATATTTCTTTAGCTCGTAAAATAAATGCTTTTTTAGTACTAATAAGTTATGTATTAATCATTCTAGGAAGTATTACTCATCATATATTTACAATTCGTTTAGGTACACTTATATTTATAGTAGCTTTTATTATAGAATTTATTTTACTAGCAAGCTTATTTAAAAGTAAAGAAGAATTAGATAAGCTATATGAGCAAATAGAAAAAGAGCGTCTAATTAAACCAATAGAAAATTATAAAAAATATTGTCTTCTAATTTCTTTAACAAAGATAGCTACCATGCCCTATAGTTTTATTAATTATTTTAGATAGAATGTTCAAAAATTGGACATTCTTTTTTAAAATGCTAAAAAATGCTTTTACTAATTCAACTTTTATTGATATAATGAATTATAAGGTGGTAATATGAACTTAGAAGTAAATGGTTTTAATGTGTTTTTAATAGTAGCAATAACTTTTCTAATTAGTGCTCTATTAACACCATTAGCCAAAAAAATTGCTCTTCACATCGGTGCATTAGATTATCCAAATGAAAGAAAAGTACATAAAAAACCTATGCCTAGATTAGGTGGCTTAGCTATATATGGTGCTTTCTTAATTGGATATGCCATATTTGGCGAAATAAATACGCAAATGATATCAATATTAATAGGTGGTTTTATTTTAATATTAACAGGTATATTTGATGATATTAAACCGATAAAAGCTAGATACAAATTAATTGCTCAAATTGCTGCTGCTTTATTAGTAGTAATTTATGGTGAAGTTTATTTTACAGAAATTAGTTTGTTTGGTATGAAATTCTACATTAATGAATATGTAAGTTATTTTATATCCACCTTATTTATTGTAGCTATAACAAACTCCATCAATTTTATTGATGGCTTGGATGGCCTAGCCGCCGGAGTATCTTCCATTTATTTCTTAACTATTGCCATTATTGCCTTTTTACTTAATCAAATAGGTGGTCTAGACATTATTTTATCTTTAATTATGTTAGGATCAACTCTAGGTTTCTTACTCTATAATTTTCCACCAGCTAGAATATTTATGGGTGATACCGGAAGTTTATTTTTAGGATATATGATATCTATTATAGCTTTATTAGGATTTAAAATAACTACTATTACATCCTTAATTGTTCCATTATGTATACTTGCTATACCAATATTCGATACAGCCTTTGCTATTTTAAGAAGATTATTAAAACATCAAAATATTGGTAAAGCTGATAAAGAGCATTTTCATCATCAATTATTAAAAATGCGTTATTCACCAACCAAAAGCATATTAATCATTTATTTTATTAACATTTTATTTGCGGCTGTATCCATATTTTATGTTTTAGGCGATAATAAAATAGCTATAGCGATTTATGTTGCCTTAATGATTTTGCTCTTATTTGTTGTTTTAAAAACCGATATATTATATGATCATTCTAAACACAAAAAGAAGAAGTTGAAGGATTAATATGTTACAAATTAAAAATTATAAAAGACTACTATTGATATTATTGTGTATCTATCCTGTATTTAGTCTAGAAATATTTTATAACAACTATGCTACTTTAATTCAAATTGTTTTCATAGCAATTTTTTTGCTATGGACATTTTTTATTAACAAAGAGTCCCGAAAAAGTATTAAATATCTTATCATCTATACAATCTTTTTGCTTATATATGGTATATTTCATCATTTGAATGCTCTAGATTTTCATTCACTAGTTCCGGAAAATTTTAACTATAACTATTTAGATGAAATCCTTTACTTAGTAAAAATGAGTATTCCCGTATTCTTTATTTATTTAATGTATTATTCTAATTTAGAAAAAGAAGATTACCGGAAAGTAATAAAATCTTGGATTATTATCATAGGTGGCAGTATTATTATTACAAATATCCTTGGCATATCCCTAAGTAGTTATAATAATGAAGTAATAAAAGGAAGTATCTTTAGCTGGTTTAGCAATAACTATATTTATAATGAATTAGCTAGTAAAGGCTTCTTTATGTATGCTAATCAAATCGCATGTCTTCTAGTAGTACTAATTCCTTTAGCTAGCTATTTTTTCTTTAAAGATAAACTAAATATTTTGTATGTAGCTATTATTATGCTTGCTGCCCTAATGCTTGGAACAAGAGTATCAAATTTAGGTAGTATAATGGTTCTTATTGCCTCAATCCTAGCTTACATGTTTTTAAGTTTTCTTAAGAAAGAAAAATTGCAATGGAAAAAACTCGGACTTTGTGGCATAATCATAATAGTTTATGCTTCTCTTCTTCCGTTTTCACCAACTTTTAGTAGATATGAAGTATATGATTATTTAATGCCTAAAAGTATTAAAGGTCTAGTTGCATCTACTGCAGATACTTATATTAGTGATATAGAATATATTAAAAATCACTATGAAGAAAAACTGATTAATGAAAATTTCATTTTACATAGTTATCCATATGAATATGACCCAGAGTTTTGGCTAGATATTTTAAATGAGCCAATTAATAAAAGAGCAGATTATCGTTATTTAGAAATTAGTATGGTTAAAAGAGTAGTAGAAATAAATGATAATAAAAAAGATATTTGGCTTGGTATAACAAATGACCGCATTCAAAATATTTTTAATATTGAACGAGATTACGTTTTACAATATTATGCCTTTGGTATTCTTGGCTGTATCTTATTTTTAGGTATGTATGCAGGTTTATGGGTGTTAAGTATTATTAAAATGATTAAAAATTTCAATTATTTTCAAGTTTTAATTACTGCATCCATTACTCTTTTCTTGCTTATCGCCTATTTAACCGGAAACATATTTAGCCAAATAGCTATCTTTATTCCTTTGCTATTTTTATCAAGCATAACTTTTATAAAGTAAAAATAATTTTTAAAACACACTTGCAAAAAGTTAAAAAAAATAAAGTTTAGCAAATACACTTGCAAAACTTTTTAACATATGATATTATGTAGATGGGTGAATATTATGATAATAAGAGAAAAATATCTTAATAAAATGATAATGCTAAAAGATACAGAGTTTATAAAAGTTATAACTGGTCTTAGAAGAAGTGGAAAATCTACTTTAATGCTAATGTACAAAGATTACTTGCTTAATAATCAAGTTAAAGAAGACAATATAATTTATATAAATTTTGAGTCAGCTATGTATGATGACATAAAAAATTATAAAGATTTATATCAATTTGTTAAAGACAAAATAAGAAAAGATAAAATATATTTATTGTTAGACGAAGTTCAAAATGTAGAATCATGGGAAAAAGCCATAAATTCTTTTAAAGTTGATTTTGATATAGATATTTATATAACGGGTTCTAATGCTTATTTGCTATCTAGCGAATTCTCCACTCTCTTATCAGGAAGATATATTGAAATCAAAATGTATCCTTTATCATTTAAAGAATTTTTAATATTTAATAATTATGATACTATTAACATAGAAGACAAATTTAATGAATACTTAAAATATGGCGGATTACCAGCCATAACATTAATCAAAAATAATGATGAATTAGTATTATCTTATTTAAATGATATATATAATTCAATTGTAAAAAAAGATATTATAGATCGAAATAATCTCAAAAATACCACTTTACTAGAAAATATTATCAAATATTTAGCTAATAATATAGGCAGCCCAATATCATCAACTAAGATAAGTAATTATCTTAATAGCAATAAAATTACCCCAAATTGTAATCATCAAACAATAGACAATTATCTAAATATGCTAGAAAAATCATATATAATATATAAAGCAGATAGAACTGATATCAAAGATAAATCAGTATTAAAAACTTTAGGGAAATATTACATATCTGATACAGGTATAAGAAATATTATTTTAGGCTTTAGAAATATAAATGAAGGCCATTTATTAGAAAATGTAGTTTATCTAGAACTTTTAAGACGCGGATATAAAGTAAGCATTGGAAAAAATTATGAATATGAAGTTGACTTTGTTGCTGAAAATCCTAACGAAATAATATATTTACAAGTATCACTCAGTATAAGTGACGAAAAAGTTAGAGATAGAGAAATAAGAAGTTTAGAAAATATCAAAGATAATTATGAAAAAATAATTTTAACTATGGATAAAACCATAAATCAAGATTTTAATGGAATTAAAGTAATGAATATAATTGATTGGTTATTACTAGATAAAAAATAATTTAAAAAAAGATAATTAGACGATATTGCAGATATCGTCTAATATATGCTATAATAAAGATAGGAGGCCAAAGAAGTATGTCAAAATTTTTAAATAATATTAAATATACATGGATCAAATATGGCTTTTTGTTACAACAATTAGTATCAAGAGATTTTAAAGTAAAATATAAAAGAAGTGTATTAGGTATACTTTGGAGTTTATTATATCCAATTTTAATGATGGCTGTTATGGCGATTGTTTTTTCGAATGTCTTTAGAATGAGTACTCCAGGTGTAAGTTATTTAGCATATTTAATGATTGGTTTAACACTCTTCAATTATTTTAATGAAGCTTCAAACCTAGCTATGAGCAGTGTTGTTAGTAACTTCTCACTTATTAACAAAGTTTATATTCCAAAATATATATTTCCATTATCCAAATGTTTATTTGTAGGTATTAACTTCCTATTAACTTTAATACCTTTATATATTGTTATTATAGCAACGGGAACAGGACTTAACTGGTGGCATTTCTTATTACCATTTGCTTTTATTTGTCTATTTCTATTTACCGTAGGAATGGGCTTTATTTTGTCTACCATTTCTGTATTTTTAAGAGACATGTTTTACATCTATGGTATTATTACAACGATTTGGACATATTTAACTCCAATTATGTACGATATCGAAATTATTAATCCAACTTTGCAATTCATTATGAAGTTTAATCCGATGTATCAATTTATTAATTTTGCGAGAACTATAATTCTTTACGGTAACTGTCCTACTATTGGTCAGTTTGCAGGATGTGCCGTATCAGCATTAGTAATATTCTTTATTGGTATATTTGTCTTTAAGAAAAATCAAGACAAATTTATCTATTATGTATAGGAGGGCAACATGAAGAAAAAAGAAATAATGATTGATGTAGATCATGTATCCATGCGTTTTAAAAAAAAAAAAAAAAAAGGGTTTTCTCT
>CALVQM010000002.1 GCA_944358125.1 uncultured Bacilli bacterium | reverse complement strand
GGAATGTCATATTCATCATCAAGAGTCTCTTCTACTTGACGACGTCTTGGCATCTTGTTATCATCACTAAATAACATTTCATCAGTTTCCCCTTGATCTTCAAAGCCTGTTGCAATAACAGTAACAATTACTTCATCTGTTAAGTTATCATTTTGAATAGCACCAAAGATAATGTTAACATCGTTATTTGCTGCAGCACGAACTGTTTCTACCGCATCTTCAATTTCAAATAAAGTTAAGTTTGATCCACCAGTAACATTGACAATGGCATTTGTTGCACCTTCAATCGTTGCTTCAAGTAGTGAATTAGCAACAGCTTGACGAGCTGCTTCAATTGCTCTATTTTCTCCAGCATTGCAACCTATACCGATAATAGCGGTTCCACTTTTTTGCATAACTGTTTTAACATCAGCAAAGTCGAGGTTAATAATTCCTGTTACAGCGATTAAATCAGAAATTGATTGGACACCACGATGAAGAACATTATCTACTTCTTTGAAGGCATCTTTAAATGATGTATTTCTATCAATTATATCTCTTAATTTATCATTTGGAATAACAATTAAAGTATCGACATTTTTCTTTAATTCTTCAAGTCCTAACAAAGCGTTTTCCATTCTTCTTTTACCTTCAAATCTAAATGGTTTCGTTACAATACCTACTGTTAGAGCACCTGATTCTTGAGCTATTTCTGCGATTACAGGAGCAGCACCAGTACCAGTTCCACCACCCATACCACATGCTACAAAGACCATGTCAGCACCTTTAATAGCTTCTTCTAAATCTACTTTTGATTCAATAGCAGCAGCACGTCCTATTTCGGGATTAGCTCCAGCGCCAAGTCCTTCGGTAATAGTTGCCCCAATTTGAATTTTATTTTCACATTTAGAAGCATTTAAAACTTGTAAGTCAGTATTAACTACTATAAATTCGACACCTTTTACTCCTTCTTCAATCATTCGGTTTACTGCATTGTTGCCACCGCCTCCGACACCAACTACTTTGATTTTAGCTATTTGATCCATTTCTAAACCGTTCATATTTTGCACTCTCCTTAACTATCAAAAAAATATCCAAATAATTTTCCTAATATCGAATTTTCATTGATACTCACTTTTTTATGAATACCACTTAATATTTCTAATTCGTCTAAATTAAATACGGAATATTCTTTATTTTTTAATTTTAATCTTCCATTATAATATTTAATAATTCCAAGTGTAGTGCTAAACTTGTTATTTCTAGCACCTACAGTATCTATTTTACCAAGAATATGGGGTTTAGTAAAGACTTTATCGAGTAAATTGTTAAAATCTCCAATTTCGCTAGACCCCCCAGTTATAATTATATATTCAATTTCTCGTTTTGTTAAGAGGTTAATTTGTTTTTTGGCTAATTCTAGTATTTCTCTTAACCTACTTTCGATAATTTCACTTAAATCTAATTGATTAATTGTAACTTCTTCTCCTAAACGATCAGTTAAAGTTACTTTTTCTTCTTTTCTGGCTTGATCGCTACAAGCTAGACCAACACTTTCTTTTAACTCTCGGGCATCTTTCTTTGTTATTTTATATATGTAGGCAATATCATTATCAATATTGGCTCCACCTAGCTCTATTACTTCTGCCCTAGTTAATATACCTTTATTAAAGATCGAGACAGTTGTTGTTTCTTCGCCAATATTAATAATAGCTCCAAACTTACTTCCGGACTCTTTAAAACGATTACTAGCATAATCTCCTAAAGATGAAGTTACGACATCAATTACTTTAATACCAATAGTATCTAATACTTTTAAAAAGTCTATAACACTACTTTTAGGAGCTGTAATTAAAACAGCTTTTAAAGATAATTTTTTACCAATCATGTTAATAGGATTTTTTACAATATCATTATCTACTTTATAAGTAGTAGGTAAAATTGATATTAGTTCTTCATCTTCCCCTATTTGATTATAACTAGCTGCGTGCATTGCTCTAATTAAATCTTGATGGGTTATTACATGATCTTCACTAGTAATTGTACTAGATCCTTCAGACATTCTAGCTTCAGTATAATAAGCTGGTATAGATAAAACTACTTCCTTAACGGGTATACCTAACATTTCTTCAGCTTTATGAAAAGTTTCTTTTAAGACAGGAATTAATTCATCACGACGATAAATAAGTCCTTTTTTCATTCCTTTACTAGGTACTTCAGAGGTGCATAAAATATTAAGCTTATTTTTAATAAACTCACCTATTATCAGTTTTATGGTACTTGTTCCAATGTCTAAACTAGCAATAATTTTTCTCATAAGCTCCTCCTAGTATTCTTACTTAATTATACTGTAGTTTTGGCGTTTTTTCAAGAATAATGTCAGTTATAACTGACAGAGATTTAAAAAAAATTAAAAAAAGTGTCCTTTTTAAATGACACTAAATTTAAAAACTATGAATTTAAATTAATTTTTAGTCTTCAATATATTTACAAGTGTAATCTTTTAAAGAACACTTGACATAAGCATTAGCTTCCATAGAATAGTTATTAAAATATATATAGTTATTATCAACATTTTTAATTCTTTGAGAAGCTCGATCGATGTTATCAGGAAGTGATGAAAAATCAAAATCAAGACCTGTTATACTAAATTCTTCTCGATTTAAAGTATATACTATAACACTTCCATCAATATCTTCACTTTCAGGTCTGCCAAGAACATATAATTTATTATCATACATAGCGTTATAAGTCCTGCTATGACCTTCATCATAGTAATATAAGTCTATTTTATCTAATAAAATATAATCATCTTCATCTACTTGATAAAATAATCCTCTTAACTTTGATTCATAATTTTCAGGTGTAATATCGGCGACAACATAAGTTCTTTTAATATGTTCATCATCTAGGCAATTGTAGTATTGAAGCTCTTTATCTTTTAAATCATAATGCTCATAATCAGCATATAGTTCTTCATTATTACAACCAGTTAAGCATAATAGCATTATACTCATTAATATTAATTTCTTCATTCTTTTCTCCTCGATTTCATTATATCATCAGCATAATAATTAGTAAATATTACTTTTGTAAAATTAAAGAAGCATTGTTTTCTAAATTATTATTTTTAGTTAAAATAACAACATGATCACCATTTTTAAGAGGAAAATCTAAATTTACTTCTACATCGTTTACTAATGCGCCAATAGCAACTTGCTTTAATTCAGAATGAATTTTATAAGCTAGGTCAGCAACAGTTGATACAGCTGGTAAACAGTAGGTAGCACCATTAGCAACATAAACAATTATTTTATCTGATAATAATTCTCTAACAGTGTTATTAATTAATTCAAATGGTTTTTTATAAGTTTTATAGTTTTTACTTAAAGCTTGAAAAAACTCATTTTCTTTAATTAAATCAGTTTGAATTTCTTTAATATTTTTGTAAGGGTATAATTCTAATAAAGCTGCAAAACCATAGGTGTTTACTAAAAACATTTCTTTGGTAAATAAACGAATTTGAAAAGGAGTTCCTTTTTTACCTTCTACTGATAAATGGAGAGCTTTATAACCATTATTTAAAGGTTTAGCTATAAAATTTCTAGTGTATTCTCTTAAACATGGGAAGTTTTTTAATATTTGTTCAGATATTTCTGGAATTTGTTCTTCATTATCAACCATAATGTCATAATGAATTAAATTGGGTAATAAAGATATTTTTTTGTTGTCGATTAAATTTTGATAAATGGCAAAATTAGACATAATATGAGGACGAATTTCAGCGTTGATATTTAAATCTGCTAATAGTTTTTTTAAAGACTCAATCGTTGTTTCTATCCATTCTTGATGTTTTATTAAATAATCTTTACTCATAGCTTTTATTTGGCGATAATTAGCATTACTTAAATATTTAAATGAAGTATCAACTAGTTCATCTTTAGCTAGGCTTGCTCCAACATGAGTAGCTAATGGGGCAAATATTCTTAAAGTTTCTGCACTTTTTTCTCTTCTTTTAGCTTCACTTTTATAATCAAGAGTTCGCATATTATGAAGACGGTCTGCTAATTTAATGTAGATAACCCGATAATCTTCTAAAATAAATTTAAGTAAGAGATAATTATTAAAATCTTCTTTTTCTTCTTTCGTAGCAAAATCTAAATCTTTCATTTTAGTTACTCCTAAAACAAGATTAGCTACATCATAACCAAAATGATGCTCTAAAAATTCAAAAGGAATACCACAATCTTCTAAAGTATCATGTAAAAGAGCAGCGACTATAGAACTTATATCATGTAAATTCATTTCTTCTAATAAAATGTAGGCTACATAAGTTGGGTGAATAATATAAGGTTCACCACTAGCTCTTTTTTGACCACGGTGTAAGTCTTTAGCCATTAAATAAGCTTTTTTAATTAAGTTTACTTCTTTTTGCGTAAAAGTAGTACTAGCCTTTTTAATTAGTTCATCATAAAGTTCAATGTGTGTTGAATTTTTATGATTAGGTAATAATTTCATAGCTTTTTTAATTAAATCTTCCCACATTATCTCACACCCCCAAAATTAATTTATACTATAATACCAAAAAGTAAGCATTTTGGCAAATTTTATTTTAATTTTATATGGTATGATATATTTCTGATGGTTAATATTAACTCTATACTATCCGCTGTTTCCATTACTCTTGGAACTTTTATAACCGCTTTTTCATCATAGTTGCTAGGATTAGCAATAGAAACATCATAGTAATAAGTCTTGCCATTTATTTGGTAGGCTAACTTGGTATAATCTTCAAAGATAGAGCGATAAGTTCTAGCTATATCTAAATATGGTATTTCTTTATCTAAAGAAAGAGCATAATCTAGGACTAAAAGAGTTGTATTAGTTCCATCTAGGGCATAATCAATAGCAATATGATTAGTAGCTTGTCTACAATCTGATGAAGTTATGCAATATTCATATGTATATTCATGACGATTGGTAAATTCATAACCGGTTATCATAAAACGCGAATTACCTAAATTAGTATTTGCTAAATTAATATTTGTTCCTATATTAACATTATTAATTGTAAGTTCATCACTAATAAGAGTTGGATCTAATCGGATTCGGTTGTTTACAGAGCCAATTCCTCCTACACTAGCATCATAATGGGAATATACAGTAAGCATAAAACTTTGATTAATTAAAAATTCATCTATTTCATATACAAGAATATAATCACTGGTTGTATTTCCTTTAATATATGTACCATTGAATGGAGTTCCATAATCTTTAAAGTAATTCGCTATAGATAAATTTGGTAAGAAATATTCATTATTAATAGTTAATTCTAAATTAATATAATTAAATTCATGATCTTCACGATAACGATTGGTAATTTCTAACTGTAAAATAACATAATACTTACCATCATTTAAAACTTCTCCATCTTGACTTAAATTAGATATAAAGCTATCTTTAACAGTAAAATTTAAATATCCAGAGGCAAGACTTTCTTGTTCTCGGTAAACTCTTTGATATACTTCTTTATTCATATAAACAAGAGTTCCTATAATACCTACAGCAATAACACCTATCATGATAAAAATGAATTTATTTTCTTTGTAATAATATTTTAATTCCCTAAAGAAACGACGAATATTTCTTTTAGCTTTATCAGTATCTATTCCAACTAAAAACTCTACTTCTTCACTATCTTCACTACTTATTTCTAGTTCAGCTAAATCACTTTTAAAATCAAATTTTTGAATATTAAAGCCAATTCCTCTTATAGCAGTAAAAGCAATAAAAATATATTGGCTATAATGAATAACAGTAGCTAAATCACGTATCATTCTTATCATGACAGGATCTAAAGTATCATTTTCAATAGCCGTAAAGATACTAAAACTAACAGTTATTAAAATGAATATTACTAAATAATAAACTATACTTATATTGTAAAATCTAACAGGCTTTTCTTTTCTTTGTAACAAAATAGATAGAGTTACAAAGACAGCTAAAATAATGATGACGGCGAGATACATAAATATGTTAATATAATTACTTGCTAGACTTGATAAAACATCTGTAGATGCGGCTAAAGTATAATTATTAGCAACATATTCACCAAAAAAAGATATGATCCCCCTTGTTTGAGTTACTAGGAAAATCATAGGTATTAATAATAATAAGTGAATTAATCTAAAGTGTTTTAACATAAAGGCATAAGGTTTTTTAATAATCATTTCTAACACCTACCATTATAATTTTAACAAACAAATGCTACTTTGTAAATTAATTTAAAATTTATTTGAAATTTTTTTCAAAAAATGAAAAAAAATAGTTGACAAAATGGCTTTTATCCTTTAATATAACAATCACCAATTCACTTAACAAGGCGAATTGGTGCTAGTATCACACTAGTCAACCCCTTTTTATTCTTTTAAGAAGCTGTCTTCAGGGGGCAGCTTCTATTTTTTTGCAACAAAATAAGTGGAGATAAACTCCACTATAGAAAAATAATACAATCCTGCCTACGTGTAAAGGAAGCGACGTAGGCAAGAATTAATTAGCACCAACTACTTTGAATGGATTATCTTGGCTACCTGTTCCCGTTAATTCTACGTTAGCACGAATATTTATAACTGGGCGTACACCATACGGGCTAGGTACGCGGTAGTCGTTGAGGGAGCCACTCGAACTCACACGAAACACGAGAGCAATGCTGCCGTCAAAATTATACGGAGACATAGTCCAATATACTGCGTAATTACTATATAAGTAGTAACTACTATTACTTGTTCCGTATACCCCACCTGCAAACGCTACTTCATCCGCTGTGATAAGTCCGATTGGTGTTGGTGTTTCATCACGGTAGTTCTCATCATTACTATTATTTACTATTAATGCTCCATTCCCTTTACTACTTCCTGGCGTTGTATATAAATCATTATCTATATCACTGCATTTGAAGGTTGGTGTTTTATTTGTGTGTAGTCTATAGCTTGCTCCATAATATGTAGCGGTTGTTCCTGTTCCTCCGGTATCATTTGGTGCTCCACCATCTGTTGTTGTTGAAGTTCTATCTCCACAAAAGCCCGCATTTCCATCTAGATACTCGGCATATTCATCTTTTAAATTATCTATATACCAATTATCTAATGTTGTTTTGATACTACTATTTGTGGTAAGTCCATGCACTTGGTTATTTTCATACATATACCCTACATAAGCGTTATTATTATACGAAGTATTAAATGCTTGGACTGTATTTATCATGGTACTGTCACCTTCTGTTGTGGTACTTGTTCCATTATAGATTAGTCTTATGCTTCCGTCTCCATTAATTCGTACAATTCTCCAGTACAGTGGCTGCCCACTGCTATTTGTTCCGAATTCGAACCAGTTATCATTAACTGCTCCCCTATAATAATAGGTTGTTCCATAATCATCTTCAGCTGCATACATTCCTTCATCGGTTGTTGCTGTTTTACTAAAATCAGGTGTCCCTTTAGCTTCTATTGCTTCTGCTCCGCCTTCTTGGGCTAATATAGTTTGACATGCTTCTCCACATGGATTTTTTACCTCTAGTCCATTACTACATATTACTTTACTTGTACCATTTAGTTTAGTACATACCATTTGATTATTTTCATTTCCTTCTAATTCTACTGTATAACTATTATTTGTTATTGTTGCTGGTGTTGTTGGTTCACATATATTGGTTGTAGTGGTACAGTATGTAGCACTTGTTACATTATTTGATAAACTACTGGTTAGGGTTTTATCATCTAATGTAAATGTTGCTTCTAATGTGTCTACTACACTTGTTTCAGGATTAGCTGTAACATTTATTTTTGATGAATAGGTTTTATTCGCTGCTTGTTCTACTGTTGCATCATAATCTATCCATAGTTTTAAATGATATGTTTTTTCTTCATGGGCATTTATACTTCCAGTATACAAAGTATATGCTTCATATGCTCCATCTATTTCGGGAGTGGCTACTATATTATCACTTAATTTAGATATTACATTATCTATGGTATTACTTGATAGTGATACTTTGATATAATCAGCATTAAGTGAGTTTGATACTTGATTTAAGCTTTCTAGATTAATACTGTAATTAGTTGATGTATCACATGTATTTCTAATAGTAAAATCATAACTAGTTGTATCTACCCCTTCGACATCACTTATAGGATAAGTATTAGTTAGATTAATAGATGATGAGGCATCTGTTAATTCAATATTTAGGCAACCACTAGTAAAAGTATTGGCTGTATCTTGAGTACCACCGGTACTAAAGAAAGCAAAAGTTATACCAATTACTGCCACCAAACATAATATTAATCCCCCTATAATCCATATTTTTTTCTTTTTCTTTTCCATAAACGACTTCCTTTACTCAATCATATTTATAAATACATTATATCTTATAAATATGGGTATTTCAAGTACCTTATTTATATTTTGCTGTTTATGTAAAATAAATTGTGATTGAGGTGATACTATGGTTATAATAAATATTGAAGAACTTTTAAAGAAAAATAATAAAAGTAAATATTGGTTATGTTGTCAAATGAATATGACAAGTAGAAATATTAATCGAATTATTAGAGGAGAAACTACTGCTATTTCTTTTAAATATATTGAGGAATTTTGTTATTATTTAAATTGTAAGCCGGGTGATTTAATTAAATTAATTCCAGATGAAGAATATAAAAATATAGTTCAAAAAAATAGTTCAATAAAATAATATTATTAGTTTATTATTTTCAATTACAAGCAGTTGTATAAAATTTTTGTACAACTGCTTTTTATTGAAGTAATTATCTAACAAATAAATTATTCTTAATACATTATGCGATCCACTGGTCCGTATTTTTTGAAATATAATATAAAATTACTGAAACTGCCGTAAATTACTAGTATCACAACCTTATACATAAATTAATGTAATAATTTCTTTTGGTTTGATCTTTTATAGACAATAATCTTTTGTAATGCGTTTAGGTGAATGGGTGCTGCACTGCGGCACCTTTTCAAAACATAAATAAAATTGTCTAAATCTAGATAAATTCGTATAATTATATCCTTTTCCATAAGTTTCAGTTAATTTAACAGACCATTTCTTTATTAATTCATTACCATTGGAGCTTCTACAGTAAGTTTTATTATTTGCCAATATGTTTCTGCTAAATTATAACTAAAACTTATTATTGTAATTCATAATATAAGGGAATTATATCTTCACTTCTAATAAAATTAACAATAAAATTATCACTTTCTTTAGATATAATGATACCTATAGTTTTATTATGAAATGGCTTTTTTACTTGTTCATCAACTAATTTCATATAGAACTCTATTTGAGCTTTATCTTCTTTTCTTAAGCTTCTTAACTTTAATTCAATAACTACAAAAGCATTAAATTCATAATTAAAAAGAAGAAGATCTATAAAATAATTATGATTGTCTTTCGTTAGTTTATATTGATGACCTGCATATAAAAATCCGACTCCTAATTGCTTAAAGAAATAATCTAAATTAGCTAAAATATTTAATTCTAAATCATGTTCATTATTAACTTTACTTTGAGCTGGAATAATAATAGGATTTTGCATATCAGTAGTTATAGAGTATGTCTTTGGTGTTTCTATTTCAATTTTATCTGGTTTATTTATTAGTCTTTCATAAGTATTTGATTTTATGGCATCAGTCAATTCTCTTTTAGATAAGTTGTTTTTTATACATAAATTTATGTAGTAGTTTCGCTTATTTTCATCTTTAATAGGTAATAGCTCACGATAATGAGCCCAGTTTAAATATTGCCCTGATGGGGCAAGTATTGGATAGCATAAATAAAATTGTCTAAATCTAGATAAATTCGTATAATTATATCCTTTGCCATAAGTTTCAGTTAATTTAACAGACCATTTCTTAATTAATTCATTGCCATATTTTGCCCTAGTGCTTCCACCTTGGGCTTCCACAATTAAACGGCCAATTTGCCATTATGTTTCGACTAAACTATGGTTTTCTTCTAACCTTCTAACTTTTTTACTTATTTCATTTTTCTTAATTAAATGTTCTATTTCTTCTAAATATTCTTGTTCTTTCATGGACTATCCTTTCTAGCCCTACACCCCTATAAAACAAGATTAGTATATTACTTATACTATATTTATTTTTAATTGTAAAGATTTTTTTAAAGGAACATAAGAATTAACTTACGTTAATTCGCCGAACCTCACGGTTCGTTTTTTTCTGCTGTATTTTTTTATACATCACAGACCTTATTTCCGAGAGTAGCTCCCGTACTTCTTTTATTTAATTTATATTTTTATTTTAATTTAATTATTGTAACATCTTAATCCTTCATTTAATATGTTAATACTCGCATTATAATCTCTTTCTATTTCTAAACCACATTTACTACATTTTAATTCTCTTACTCTTATATCTTTCATTTCTTCATTCCTATTTCCACATTTGCTACATATTTGTGATGATGGATAATAAGGACTAACTTGAATAAATATCTTATTTAACCACAAACATTTATATTTCAGTATTCGTATAATCTCACTAAATGTAGCATTGGTTATTTCTTTTCGTAAATGTTTGTGGTTATTATTATGCACTAACATTTTCTTTACTTGAAGATTTTCTGCAATTATAATATCATGATTTCGGGTTATGTTACTAACTATCTTTTCTACTGTCTTTTTTCGAGCATTTTTTAGTTTTCGATATACTTCTTCTAACTTTTTCTTACATTTAATATAATTTTTACTTGCTTTAGCCTTTCTTGATAGTTCTTGTTGTAACCTTTTTATCTTTCTTTCATATTTATCTAAATATTTAGGATTGCCATAATATTCTTTATTACTAGTTACTACTAAATTTTTAACACCTATATCGATTCCTACTGCTTGATTATTTGAAGGCTCTGATACTTCTAACTCTTCCTCTACACATACAGACACATAAAATCTAGTGCCTACTTCACTTATTGTGGCATTAAGTATCCTTCCATTAATATTATCCAAATTTCGATATCCTCTTATTTTGACACACTTTAATTTAGGTAATTCAATTACTCTTCTTACTAAATTTACTTTTATATTTTCGTAAACTCTGCCTTTATAACTACTTGTAATGAAATTTGTTCTAAAACCTTCTTTTTCATCTTTTTTCTTAAATTTTGGATAACCACCAATTCCTTTTTCGTGCTTTTTAAAACCTACCATTAAATCGGTAATGGTATTCTGAAGGGAACTACTATCTACTTCTTTTAAAAACGGATATTCTTTTTTTAATTTTGGTAATTCTTTCATTAAATCAAACTTTGTTAAATATTTATTCTTTCTTTTTAAATCTAAACAATAATTATAAACAAATCTTGTGCAACCAAAAGTTTTACGAATATATACTACTTGTTCTTTCGTTGGATATAAGCGAAATTTATATGCTCTATGTATTTTCATAATCATTATCACCCCTGATAATAGCATTATACTATAAATACGTATGTTCGTCAAGACTAAATTTTAAAAATACACGTTTTTTGTGTACTTTCCTATAAGATAAAAAGAAAACCTTTTTAAATGTTTTCTTTTTGACTTAATTCTTTATAATAAGCATATCTTTTTTTAGCATTTTCTATTTGTTTTGATAATAATTCTTTAGCTAAATCTTTATCTTTTATTTTTAGAGCATTATATCTTACTTCATTGTCTAAAAATAATTCATAATTATCAAAATTTGGTTCTTTATTGTCCATGTATAATTTTTCTTCAACTGGATTATAACGCATTAAAAGTGTATATCCTACTTCACTAGCTAGTTTTTCTTCTTCAATGGAATGAGACATACCGGTTTTAATTCCTTGTTCAATACATGGTGAGTAAGCAATAATTATAGCAGGACCATTATGTTCCATAGCTTCTTTCATTACTTTAATAGAATGCTGCATATTGGCTCCTAAACTAATACTTGCAACATAACAGTTTGGTATTGACATAGCAAACCTAAATAAATCTTTTTTAGCAGTTTTTTTACCAAAGTCAGCAAACTCGGCTACAGCTCCTAGTTTACTAGCTTTAGAAGCTTGTCCTCCGGTATTGGAATAAACTTCGGTATCTAATACTAATACTTTAATATTTTCATTAGTTGATAAAACATGATCTAGACCGCCAAAACCTATGTCATAAGCCCAACCATCACCGCCAATAGCTAGAACAGTTCTTGCAGGAAGATAATTTAGTAAGCTTTTTAGTTTAGGAGGTATTTCTAGGATAGATAATTTATTTTTGATATCCCATGTTGTTTTAAAGTCATTAGGATTATTTAAGTATTGTTCGAATAAAAGTTTTACTTCTTCACTAACATTATTTATTTCTTGTTCCATAATTTTTTTAATTAATTCTTTTTTACTTTGATAAGATAAGTGCATACCTAAAGCAAATTCTGCATTATCTTCAAATAAAGAGTTAGCCCAAGGAATGGTATATGGAGTAGTTGGAACAGAGCCACCATAAATGCTAGAACAGCCAGTAGCATTAGCAATTACTAATTCATCACCAAATAGTCTTGTGATTAAATTAATATATGGTGTTTCCCCGCATCCAGCACAAGCTCCACTAAATTCAAATCTTGGTTTACATAAAGATGCACCAGGAACGGTAAATTTATTTAATATTTCAGGGTTTTCATAAGTATTAAAATAATTATTGGCTTTCTTCCAACTTTCAATATCAACTGGTCCAAATTCTAATGCTTTCTTACCATTCTTGCCTGGACATTCTAGAATACATAAGCCACATTCTGTACAATCTACTTCACTTACTAGTACTTGATAAGTATATTCTTTATTCGCTAGCAGAGGAATGCCTTCTTGATCTTTGGTTATGAATGTTCTAATAACAGCATGAGGACATACAAAACTACATCTTCCACACTCAATGCAATTTTCTTTAATCCATTTAGGAGCAACATTATTAACATGTCTTTTTTCTAACTTACTTAAGCCATCTGGGAAAGTTCCGGTTTTTAGACTTGATACTTCACTTACTGTTAGTTCATCTCCTAGACGACGATTAATTTTGGTAAAAACATCTAAATCTTCTTTTTCCCATTTGCCAGTTTTCGGAGTTATTTTAATTTCAACTAGATTATTTAATGCTTCCTTAATCGCTTTAATATTAGCATCAATGATGTTTTGTCCTTTGGTTTTAAAACTAGTTTTGATACTTTCGGTAATTAATTCTTGAGCATTTGGTATTTCTAATTTAGCTAAAACAATCATTTCGATAATTTTACTAATTTTTCCACGAATACCAGAGGAAGCCGCAATATGATCAGCATCAATTGTAAATACTTTAGTATTTCTTTCATTTATTATTTGGGTATCTTCTAAACTTAAAAGATTATTAAATTCTTCTTCCGTTTTATTTGTATTAACAATAATAGTTCCATTGGGAATAATATTTTTAATCATACTAAATTTTTTAAAATATTCATCTTTGGTTACGACTATTAAGCTTGGTGTTTCAACATAAAAAGGTGCATTTATGGGGTGATTACTAATACGTAAATTACTTACGGTTACACCACCACTTTTTTTAGAATCATAGGAAAAATAGCCATTAACAAATGAACCAGCATGTCCCATAATTTTTAGAATGTCTTTAGAAGCACTTACACAGCCATCAGAACCATAACCATAAATTAATAATTCTTTCGCATCTAGTGAAATCTTATAATTTTCTTTTGGTAAACTAGTGCTAGTTAAATCATCAATAATACCTATGGTAAAATTGTTTTTTAATTCTTTATTTAGCATGGTGTAAACGCTTTTAATATCAGCTGGAGTAGTATTTTTACTAGATAAGCCAAAACGACCACCTACAATATGAATATCACTTTCTTTTAGGGCATTTACAACATCTAAATATAATGGTTCACCATTAGAACCTGCTTCTTTAGTTCTATCTAGGACAGCAATATTTTTAACAGTATCAGGAAGAACATTTAGTAAATATTTAGGACTAAATGGACGATATAAATGGACCGTAATTAAACCGATTTTTTCATTCTTCTTTAATTCTTCATCAATAACTAATTTAATAGTATCCGTAATACTTCCCATTGCTATAATAATATTTTTAGCATCAGGAGCACCATAATAAGTAAATGGTTTATAACTAGTACCCATTATTTTATTAATACTTGCCATATAATCATTTACGATATCTGGGAGTGAATTATAATTTGGATTGCGGGCTTCTTGGGTTTGAAAGAAGATATCTTCGTTCATAGCCATGCCTTTTTGAATACCAGAACCGACATTTAAAGATTTCTTTTTAAATTCATCAATGGCATCCCAAGGTATTAATTCTTTTAATTTTTCTTCGGGTAATTCTTGAATACTACTAATTTCATGACTAGTTCTAAAGCCATCAAAGAAATGTAAGAAAGGAATAGACCCTTTTATGGCTGATAAATGAGCTACAGCGGCCAAATTTTGGGCATCACAAACATTAGATGAGGCAAGAATAGCAAAACCTGTAGAACGTGTCGCATAAATATCACTATGATCACCAAATATAGATAAAGCATTGGTCGCAATGGTTCTAGCTGCTACATGAATTACTCCTGGAAGCATTTCTCCTGCTATTTTATACATATTGGGTATCATAAGTAGAAGTCCTTGAGAGGCTGTAAAAGTAGAGGCAAGAGACCCACTAATTAAGGCTCCATGAAGAGTACCAGCAGCTCCAGCTTCACTTTGCATTTCAATTAATTTTACCGGGGCACCAAATAAATTTAATTTATCATGACTTAATGAATCAATATTTGATGCCATAGGACTAGATGGCGTTATAGGATAAATACTAGATATTTCACTAAAAAAGTATGCTATATCACTACAAGCTTTATTTCCATCACATATTTTCATTTACTATCACCTAAATTAATTATAACACGGAATATATTAATTGTCATGAATTTTAAAGGTAGGATGTTGTCAGATTTTGTCATATTAAAACTACCTGTAAAAGGTAGTTTTATAAAAATAAATTGTTAATCTCTTCCATTAACATTATGATAAATATCCGTTACATCTTCTATTTCATCAAGCATTTTATATAATTTATCAAATGTTTCTAAATCTTCGGCATTTAAATCTACTTTATTTTTAGGGTACATTCCTACTTCATCTAGTTCATATTCAACATTTGGTTCTATGCTTTCAATTACGTCTTTGGCATTATTAGCATCATTAGGATGAACGCTGATAGTTAGTTCTCCATCGGCACTTTCAAATTCTATAGGTTCAATTCCTGCTTCTAGTAAGCCTTCGAATATTTCTTCTTCTTTATTGGTTTTAAAAGCTAGAAGAGCTATATAATCGTAGTTATAAGCTACACTATTATTTACCCCTAAACTTTTATGAACTTTATTAAAAGCTGCACGAACCATGCCCACTGTTCTATTAACATTATCAGTTAGAGTTTTGATGATTAAAGTAGAAGCTCCAGGGCCAAATCCTTCATAAATTACTTCATGGTAGTCTTCGCCGCCTACGCCTTTGGCTTTATCAATTGCTCGATTTATTATATCACTTGGTACTTGAGCTTTTTTGGCTTTTTCGACAATTCTTTTTAAGAAAATATTACTTTCTATTTCTGGTACTCCTTTTTTAGCTGCTAAATATATTTCTTTAGCAAATGTAGAATAGGTTTTGGCTTTTATTGCTCCTGTTTTTTGGATACTTGCTTTTCTAACTTCATATGCACGTCCCATAATATCCCTCCAAATCTAGTCAATTATATCACTTGAAATATTTTATGTCTACTATTATTAGAAAAGTCTTAATTTTCTTATATAATTATAAACAAAATGATTTTCTTCTTTTTTAAGTTTTTTGATTTTTTTTATTACTTTATTAATATTATAAATTTTATAATATGTAAAGTGCTCTTTTTTCATTATGTATTCAAGAGCTTTAATTACTGTTTCTTTTTCTGTTTTAGCATTTAGGAAATGTTTTAGACGACGATATTCATATTTAGGAATTTTTCTATTTAATCTTTTATAGAAACTTTCTTTTTTTACTTTAAAAACAAAGTCTAGTCCATCTAAATTTTTGATTACTTTTAAAGTATCATAATAGCCCATTTGAATATTTTCCTCTATTCTTTTAGCATCAATATCTAAAACATTCCCTAAACTTCTTTTAGGCTCAATAACTATAACATCAGCATCTTCCTTATATTTACGATGAAGCCCTATGCCATAATTTTTAATTAAATAAACTTTTTTATAACCATGCTCTAACAACATATTTACAGGACTTACATCATAAAAGCCACCATCTAAATAATAATTGTCATCAATTAATTTTTCCATTTTAAAAACTGGTAAGAATGAACTTGCTATAATATAGTCTTTAATAAGATTTTTTTCCATGTCTTTTTTAAACAAGCAAATAGGTTTTAAATCTTTAAGACGTACGGTTACTAAACCAAAATCGATGGGACTTTTCATTAGTTCATCCACATTTAATTCTTGGTCTAATAATTTTTTTAAACCATCTAATTCTATTCCTTTATTTATAATAATATTTAAAATATTTAGAATACTACTTTTGAAATACTTTAAATTAATCTTCCCTGCTTCTACACATTCCACATATTCTTTAGAAAAACCAAAGAGAGCTCCTATATTACTGTTACGCCAAATTCTAGGTAATTCACTACCCTTTTGGCTGGCTATAAAAGCTCCATTTAAAGCTCCAATACTAGTTCCACATACTCCGTCAATTTTTATTCCACATTCTTTTAGAGCTATATAAGCTCCAGCTTGATATGAACCTCTTGTTCCCCCACCTTCTAAAGCTAAACCAGTCATTTTTGCTTTCTATTTAAAACTAGTATAAATGGTTTGGCTAAAAAGCGAGCTATATGACGACCTTTAACAGTTCTTTTAAGACGCATATAATAAGATGATAAAGAATCACTTCTAAATTCTAGAATATGCTCTAAATCATCACTATCTTCATAAGTGTGACTATAAAAATTTTTATCGACAAATAAAAGTGTTAATAAATATTTAAAACTTAAGCCATATATTTTTAAGACATTAGCTAAAATATAACGATAAGTATTGGTTGTATCTGCCCCTCCGGTAGCATTCCAATTTTTTTGATTTAACTCTTTGGTATGATTTAGAGCACTGACAAATAAATAACCAGCATCATTATCGGTTATAGCTTCTACTTGACTATTTAATTTAACATTATACATAAAAGCTCCATTTTTAGGATTGGTTAAAACTAAAGGTAAGCGAATAATGCTATAATTTTTTACTTTTGAGGCAATTAAATGTTCAATTTTTAATTTAGTATTACTATAATAATCTAAACTAGTTAATTTAGGTTTTGTTTTGCAATTAGCTTTTGGTACTTTACCATAAATGGTTGTAGAAGAAGCAAAGAATAAATATGCATCAGGATTAAACATGTTAATGGCTTTAATTAAATTCTCTGTTCCTTTGTAATCAATCATTTCACTTAAATTATGCTTAATATCAGCGATAGGAGGCATAATACCTGCTAAATGAATGATATAATCATGATCTCTTACTAAAGCATCCATTAAAACAGAATCATTCATGTCTCCATAAATCAGATTAATTCGACGACGATATCTTTTTAATCTTTTTTGACTTTTTTTATTACGTAAATCTAATGCTGTAATTTCATATTTTCCTTCACTTAATAAATACTTGATTACATTTACGCCAATTGAGCCTCCGGCTCCTGTTACTAAAACTTTTTTCACTTTGATCACTTCCTTATATAAACATCGCAATTATAATAATAATTAGGCCTGCGAGTAATCCCATCACGGTTTCTTTCTTTGCTATATTATGCCATAACTCTGGTAAGAGTTCTAATACGGCAATATACATGAGCATTCCAAAAGTAATAATACTTATTATAGCTAAAGCTAAAAGAGAAATATTACCAATTATTAAGAAAATTAGACCACCTAGTAAGCTAGATAAAGTTAAACTTAAGACTAATAATTTGTTTTTCTTAATATCTAGGGAACTAAAAATCGTTGTTCCTAAAGGAATGTTATGTAGCGCTACTGATAAACAAATCATAAAACCCATTTCCGTATTATTAGCAGCGTTACCTGCTATAGCAAATCCTTCTAATAAGTTATGTAAAATTAAACTTATTAAAGTAAGAGTTCCAATGTGGCGCATATGAGATACATGCTCTTTTTTATCAATTTCATTATCATGGTGTTCATGATGATGGTCAGGAATAAAGAAATCTAGTATTTTCAAAATTAGAATTCCTAAAGTAGCAAAAATAACTATTAAAAGAATTTTAAATCCTAATTCATAATTTTCTAGTAATTCAAATATTTCTGGTATTAAATCCATAACTAATAAATTTAAAATAATTACTAAAGCTAAGGCAATACTAAAATGATTTAACTTATCTTTATTTTTTACTTTTAAAGATATTAAGCCCCCTACTAGAAAAAATAAACCTGCAATAAGGGTTAAAATAAGACCCATATATTTATCCATAATAAAACACCCACTCTAATTATACCTTTAATTTGGTATTTAGGCAAATAAAAATGCAATAGAAAAACTATGTTTATATAAAATAAACATAGTTTGGTATGGAAGTAGACAATTAATAAAACTTCTATTAATGTCTACTTCATAAGTATAACATATTTCCTTGCTTAAGCCAATATGTTATTTGCATAAATTTTACACTTTACCAATTAAAGATATCACTATAATTGTCTAAACTGCTTGTTTTAGTATCTATCATACTTCCTACTAGAGTAGCTCCAACAATTAGGAATGCTACAATAACCATAACAATCCATAATGTCATTAAGCCAGTAAGAGCATAACTTCTGCTGTCATCTTTAATTTTTGTTTCTTTATTAAAGCCTAACATAAAATTGAAGAAACATGCAAGACTAATTATTAAAGAAGCAATAAGTCCTAATACATTTAGTAATGGTACATTAATTAAGAAAATAATAGCCATTCCTAAATAAACTAATGTTAATGGAGCATTACTTGTAATATAAAGTTTAAATGCTTTTTTGAAAGTAAAGCTACTATTTTTGGTAATTTTAGCTACAATTAGAGCTGCTACCATTGGTAAAATTGCCATAATAGCATAAATTAATATTCCATAAATAAACACTTGGAAATAGTTTACTTTTACAACAGAAGATGTTAATCCCCATGTTGCTTCAGCGGCACTTTTAGCAGACATAGATACTATTGCCATTAAATATAGTGCAAAAGTTATAGCTAATATTACTGTTAAAATAATACTTTTATTAGTTTCTTTGCTTTCTATTTCTTCAGCAATTGTTGATGCTGGACGTTTGAAAACATTAATAATTGTGTTCCAAACATTTTTACAGGTATTTACAATTACATCACCATTTACTGTAGCATTGCTACTAGCTGGCTCATTTGCACTACAAGTACATACCTCTCCTTCTTTTAATTCTTTACCACATTTGGTACAGAATCTTTTTTCTACTTTAATTTCTTCTACTGCTTCTTTTTTCTTTGGTGTACTTTTCTTTGTTGTATCTTTTTTTTCTTCAGCCATTTTTACTCACACTCCTTTTTCCTATTTATATAAATATGGCTCAACTAAGTAAATATAGAAATTTGCCCAACCATCTGGTTCACTTTCGGTTACAAATTCTATTCTTAAATCATCAACGTCTGTTACATCAATGCTTATTTCACTATTTAACTCTCCGGTTTTGGTAATTTCACCAGAACGATATAATTCTTTATCATCACCATAAATCACTATTTCACCAGAAAAATCCGAATCCCAATCTGGACCTCTAACAATGGTTGCTTTAAAGGTTTTATATTCATTATTTAAGCGATATACTCTACTTACGGTTTCACCTTTAAAACTGAAACTTACATAACTATCGTATTCTTGATCATTAATAGTAATACGATAAGATGAGTCATTGGTACCGCTTGATGATGAGACAATATATTTAGAAGTTAGACTATCTGGTAACTTCTCTTCATATGAGTCTTTTAGTTCTTCTAATTCATTATACTCATCACTATCATAGTCTAATACATCAAGTGAATTATCAATCATATCCATAATATCATTAGTTTTTAAATTAGTATTTAATTCTTCAGCATAAGATTTTGTATATTCTACTATTTTACTAGTAGCATCTTGATATAAAGCAAGATACTCTTTATTGGTACTTAAATCAATTTTGTTTTTATATTGATTTTCTTCTAGATACTCTATTACTTCTATATAAGCATTTAATTTTTCTTCCGTTTTAATATCTTCATTAAAATTAGTTAATTCTTTAACTTTAGTTTGTAAGTCAGATATTTCATCTTTTAAATAATCATTTAGAAATTTTTCAGCTTCTTCATAATAGGTATCACTTTCAATTACTTCTTTATAATAATTATATTTATCATAATCATCACTAGCCTCTACAGCTTTAAAATAATTTTCTTTAGATGTATTTAAATCATGAATTTCTTTGTAATAATTATAATAATCTTCATAAGTTAAAACATATTCTAAACCATTAAAATAATTTTCAATTTCATCTAGAATACCAGATACTTTTTGATATTCTTTATCTAATTCTTCTTCATCTTTATATGATTTATTGAAATTTTTTACCCAATTATTTATGGTTTTATTAATTTGGCTTGAGATACTTTCTAAAGTATCTTTTTTATCTTTATTAGCTTTTAAGATATCCCCTATTTTTACTAATTCTTCATTACCATAATTTTCAGTATAATTGTTATAGTAACTAGCTAAATAATTTTCGACTTTTTTCACCGGATTATTTAGTAAGATAACTAAAGCTATAATAGCCGCGATAATAATAACTATGGCACTAATAATACCTATTTTTGCCTTTTTAGGTAATTCTTTAGCTTTCGCTTTGATATTATTTATTTTTTTATTTTTAGAATAATTGGGTTTTATAATATCTTCCAATTTATTTCCACATTTTTCACAAAATTTTGCTCCACTTTCATTTTTGGTACCACACTTACTGCAAAACATAAATTCACTCCTTACTTTTTTTCTTTAACTAAAACTATTTTACAATATTTCACTCATAAAATAAATACTTTTTTAATACTTTTTTATTTTTTGTCGTTAATCTTGCTGTCTATAATCTCACAATTATTTTTTATACGTTCGTTATTCGGAGCTATTTTTAAAGCTTTTTGCATATATAATAGACTTTTAGGATATAATTTTAAATTGTAACAAATAAGTCCCATAAGTTCATAAATATATTCATTCCAAGCAAAGGCTTCATTAATATAAATGGGAGCTTTTTCTTTAATTAAAAAAGCACATTCCATTAATTCATAAGCTTCTTCATATCTTTTTTCATCTAAATATATTTGAGCAAGTTCAACATAACTTTCTCTTAAATAAGAAGCCTCCTTAATAGCACTCTTATACCACATTTCTGCTTCTTTAGGTCTATTTAGCCCCATGTAACATCTAGCTATAAAACGCATGGAAGCACACCTTTCGGCGTCCCATTTTGATGTTGGCAAATTTAAATGTTTAATTAGAGTGTCTATTCCTTCATTCCATTTGCCATAATACATATATTCTCTTCCTAAATAGTGCATATTTCTGTCATCTGTTGGATCTTCTTGAACACTCATTTCTAATAGAGGTAAGTAATTGCTTCTTGATTTGGTACTATCAGGATAATGATTTAAAATAATATCGGCACACGTTACTTCTATTTCATTGGGTTTTGATCTTAATATTTCATGAACAGGGTGGTACCAAGAATAACCTTTACGATGATGTATTTTATTTTGCATAAAGGTAGTAGCAGGATTACCATATTCATCAAAACTCCAATTATAAGTGTATCTAACCCGATCTGTGAATTCATTCCAAACACTTTCTAATTTAGCACGCCAGCCTGGAACAAATTCTTCATCTAAATCTGTACAAACACATATATCAGTATCCATAGGAACTAGTTTTAAAGATTCGTTTCTTGCTACATCAAAACGCCAAGGATTAATAATTTTTGTTTTTACATGAACTTTTAAATCAGTTAATAACTTAACTGTATTATCAGTAGAGCCTGTATCTAATACGTAAATTTCGTCGGCTTCACTCATGGATTTAACCCATTTGTCTACAAATTTCTCTTCGTTTTTGCATATTGCATAAACACATACTTTATATTTATTCATTTTTTCACCCACTTAATTATATGCTTTTTTATTATATTATTATCATTTTAAATACCCAAGCATATATTATAACGTAACATTAAAATTTACTTTTAACAAAATCTATATTTTTGCCATCTATTTTTTGATTGGTGTTACATATAATATAGAAGAAAGGAGATAAAGTGCGTGAATAATAATTTAGAGCGGGCACAAGCTTATATTGATTGTTATAATAAAAATCACCCAAATAGTGGGTGCTGTTGCTGTTATGGCCCAACTGGACCGACGGGACCGACGGGACCAGCAGCGGCAACTATAACAGTTAGTACAACAACTACTTCTGATCCTGGAAGTGCTGCTAGTGTCATAAATGCTGGAACTTCTTCTAATGCTATATTAGAGTTCACTATTCCAAGAGGTGCAACCGGGCCTACCGGAGCTACCGGACCGACTGGGGCTGCGGGACCAATTGGGCCTACGGGAGCCACAGGCGCTACGGGGCCGACTGGACCTACCGGAGCTACGGGTGCTACTGGACCGGCTGGTACAGGTTCAACAGGACCTACCGGGCCTACTGGGGCTACAGGTGCTACAGGACCGACTGGACCAACCGGAGCTACAGGACCAACTGGTACAGGTTCAACAGGACCTACGGGGCCTAGTGGAGCTACGGGTGCTACTGGACCTACGGGACCAACCGGAGCTACAGGGCCTACCGGACCGGCTGCTACACCAATTTTAAATATTGGTACAGTAACAACTGGGGCTCCTGGTTCTACGGCTGTTGCTTCAATAACAGGAACTTCCCCTAATTTCTTTCTTAATTTAACAATTCCTCAAGGAGTAACTGGTCCTACCGGGGCAACTGGAACTGGAGCTACTGGTCCTACTGGAGCTACCGGGGCTACGGGTGCTACTGGACCTGCTGGGGCAACGGGTGCTACTGGACCAACTGGACCTGCTGGAGCTACAGGGGCTACTGGACCAACTGGACCTGCTGGGGCTACTGGACCGACTGGACCTGCTGGGGCTACTGGACCAACTGGACCTGCTGGGGCAACTGGCGCTACTGGACCAACTGGACCTGCTGGAGCAACTGGTGCTACTGGACCTACTGGACCTGCTGGGGCAACTGGTGCTACTGGACCAACTGGACCTACCGGACCTACTGGACCTACCGGACCTACTGGGCCAACGGGACCTACCGGACCATAATGATGAAAAGCCAAGAGTATTTGCTCTTGACTTTTTGTTTAAGTTTTTGATTTATTTAAATAAGTTTCATATTCATTTAAAACTTGAAGAAATTCTGCTTCTGTTTTAGTTTTGCAAATTAAATCTTTATAGATTTTAGATTCAGGCATTCCTTTTAAATAAGCTAAAGCATGAGTTCTGATTTCTAATAAGGCTAATTTGGGATTTTTGTCTTCTTTTAAAAGATTGTAATGATATCTAATCATGTCTAGTTTTTCTTTATTCGTTGGCTTAGGAATTACTTTACCATTTTCTATGTATTCCTGGCATTCTTTAAATATCCATGGATTGCCAATTGCTGCTCGACCAATCATAACAGCATCACATCCCGTAAATTCTAGCATTTCTAAAGCTTTTTCTTTTGAAGTAACATCACCATTACCAATAACAGGAATTGACACACTTTCTTTTACTTGCTTAATAATATTCCAATCTGCTAAACCACTATAGCCTTGATGTCTTGTTCTAGCATGAATAGCAATAGCACTTGCTCCAGCTTGTTCACAAATTTTGGCTACTTCACAAGCATTTATGTGTTCTTCATCCCAGCCACTTCTTATTTTTACAGTTACTGGAACACTTACAGCCGCTACTACAGAGGCTACTATTTCACCAATTTTTTTAGGATTTTTTAATAGCGCACTACCGGCTTGAGCTCTTAAAGCTACTTTAGGAACGGGACAACCCATATTAATATCAATGATGTCAGGGTGCATTTGTTTTTCAACAATTTTTGCAGCATTTACAAAAGTATCTATATCACTGCCAAAAATTTGCTCGGCTATAGGTCGCTCTATATCACTCATTTTAAGTAATGCTAAAGTTTTTTCATTATTATAGACTAAAGCATTAGAGCTAACCATTTCGGCATAAATTAATCCTGCTCCCATAAGTTTTACTATTTTACGAAAAGATGTATTGGAAATACCGGCCATAGGTGCTAAAACTAGACGGTTAGGTATTAATACATCTTTTATTTTAAAACTATTTTTCAATTTCTACTTCATCGCCAGTTTGGAGTAAAAAGCAATTGGCATCATCTTTATCAATGTGGATTTCAAAGAAACCATTAGAACTAACTTTTACAAAGGCTTCCATCATGCCACCTTTATCATTGGCAATAAGTAATTTAACAAGATCTTCATTTTTTAGACCTAATTCTTTAGCTTTTTGTTCATTCATGTGAACATGTCTTTCAGCTTGAATACAGGCATCTTTTAGGGTTACTTCTCCAGTTGGTCCTATAATAGTAATAGTCTCACTATCTTCTAGGTCACCACTTTGTCTTACTGGTGGGTTAAGTCCTAAAGTATAAGCATCTGTTCTAGATATTTCTACTTGATTGTATTTTCTAAATGGTCCAATTATTCTTACATTGGGAATTTCAGCTTTTTCGGTTTTTAGGGTTACGGTTTGAAATGCTGCAAATTCTCCTACTTGATTTAATGGCCTTTTGATTTGTAAGGGTTCATCAAATAGTTCATTATAAATTTCTTCTGTTAAATGAACATGTCTGTTACTAACTGCTATTTTTCCAATTATTTTTTCTTTCATATAATCACTCTTTCTACATGTATTATTTTATCATTTTTTACAAGAAAAAAGAAGAATTATTTTAAGTTCTTCTTAATTTCTTCAATAACTTCTAGTTCACTAAACGGATATTTGACACCTTTTATGTCTTGATATTCTTCGTGTCCTTTACCAACTAGTAAAATTAAGTCGCCATCCTCTGCATTCTCAAAAGCATATTTTATAGCATCTGCACGATCTGGTATTTCAATATATTTAGCTCCTACTTTATCTAGTCCTACTTTAATATCTTTGTTAATAGAGCTAATTTCTTCAAACCTTGGGTTATCCATGGTAATAATACATAGATCACTAGAGCCTCCAATAATTTCACCTAAATTATATCTTCGTTCTTTTGGACGGTTTCCACCACCACCGAAGACACTGACTAATCTTTTTGGTTTATAAGCCCGCAAAGTTTTAACTAAGCCTTTCATACCATCTTCGGTATGAGCATAATCAATTAACACTTTAAATTTAGGGGTTACTAAAGAGGTCTCCATACGTCCTCTTACATGAACGGTTAATAATGCTTCTTTGGCTTTTTCTTCATTTACGCCTAATTTATAACAGACAAGGAGAGCACACAAAGAATTATAAACATTAAATTCACCAGGAATACAAGTTCTAAAAGTATCTTTGATTAGGCCTTCTGTGGTAAATTCTGAACCAAAAAAGTCTTTGTCATTGATTAATTTAATATCAGTTACTTTTAAATCAGCAGTATTATTTATACCATATGTGGTTATTGGTACTTCGACACCTTTTAGAACACTTTCTAAATATAAAGAGTCGTTGTTACTAATTACTTCTTTACTATTTAAGAATAATTTATTTTTACAAGCTACATATTCTTCATGAGTTTCATGTTCACCTGGACCAATATGGTCAGTTGTAACATTAGTTAATACTCCTAAATCAAAAGTAATACCTGCTAGGCGATTAAGCTTAAAGGCTTGACTAGATGTTTCCATAACAACATGAGTCATACCATTATCTAACATTTCTTTAAAATATTTATGAATTTCATAAGATTCAGGAGTAGTATTGTCAGTATGAATGATTGTATCATTATATTTAATACCAATACTTCCTATTAAACCACATTTCATACCAGATTTTTTAAGCATTTCCCTAATCATATGCGTAGTTGTTGTTTTACCAGTTGTTCCAGTTACACCTATTACTTTTAATTTACTGGCAGGGTGATCAAAGTAATTAGCAGACATATAAGCAAGTGCTATTCTTGAGTCATCTACTTTAATTACCGTTACATCACCAATAATATTAACCATTTTGGATACAACAATTACCGTTGCACCTCTCGCTATAGCTTCTGGTATGTATTCATGGCCATCAGTTGTAAACCCTTTTAAAGCTACATAAATATCATTTTTTTCGACTTTTCGGCTATCATATTTAATATCATTAATTTCCGTATCAAGAGTTCCTGATAATATACTATAACTAATTCCTTCTAAAATATCTTTTAATTTTTTCATAAATTTCCTCCTATTATATGAGATACATCTATCTCGCTTTCAAAAACAAAGTTACTTGGGCCAATCATATATAATTCACCACTGTCAGTGTATTCAATTTCTAGAATACCACCAATTTGTTCTACTTTACAACTACCTTCCGTTAAGCCTAATTCTTTGGCAATTACTACGGCTGTAGAACACCCTGTTCCACAACCAATAGTTTCACCTGTACCTCGTTCCCATTCTCTAATCTTAATATAATTTTTGTTTACAATTTCGGCAAAAGTTACATTGGTCCGATTAGGGAATACATCTAATTTGTTTTCGATTGCAGGTCCATATTTTTTTACATCAAAGTTCATAACATCATCTACAAATAAAACAGTATGGGGATTTCCCCAAGAAAGACTACTTAATTTAAAAGTTTTATCAAGTATTTTTACTTCTTCCATGATAAATTTATTTTTCGTAGTATTTACAGGTATTTTATCGGCATCAAAGATAGGTTTAGAAATATTGGCCTTAATATTTGTTACTGTACCATTTTCAACAGTTAAATCCAAAGTTTTAATTCCTCCTAAAGTTTCAATCTTTAAGTGAGTTTTATCTGTTAACTTATGATCATAAACATATTTACCAACACTACGTATCGCATTACCACACATTTCGGCTTCAGTTCCATCAGGATTAAAGATACGCATTCTAAAGTCAGCAACAGTACTAGGACAAATTAGAACCATACCATCACTTCCTATACCAAAATGATGATCTGATACAAATTTGGCTAATTCCGACAAATTATCTAATTTTTGATTGATGGCATCGATATATACATAATCGTTACCATAAGCTTGCATTTTTGTAAATCTCAAGTTTAATCACTCCTATCTATTAAATTCACATTATTAGCAATATAGTCATCGATATATAATCTAGCATTATTATCAAAGAATTTATAGCCTAATTTTTTATACATGAGAAAGATTTCTTTTTTTGGTGTTGCATGTAAATCAATTCTCTCTATACCGTTATGTTTAGCATATTTTATTATTTCATCTGATAAATATAACTGAAGATGTTTTCGCCTTTCATGCTTTATGGTGTAAACATTTGTGAGATAGCCTCTTATTCCATTGAGATTATCTACTTGTGGTAAATAGTGCTGTATTAATAACCCAGCTTGAGCAACTATCACGTTATTCTTTTTAATAATAAACATTATTAAATCTTTATTTAATCTTTCCTTAAAAGCTTTATAAGTTTCGTAAGCTAAATCTGCAAAATTTTTTTCAGAAATTATTCGGAGACCTTTCCAATCATTTTCTTGTTCTAATAATCTTATTTTTACTAATTCTTCAATGTCTTCTGAAGACGCTATGGAAAACTTATACATTATTCTAAAGCTTGTTTAATATCCGCAATTAAATCATCAACATTTTCAATACCAACCGATAATCTTAAAAGGGTATCTGTGATACCAAGTTTTTCTCTGGCTTCTTTAGATACTTCATGATGAGTACGTGTAGCTGGGTGAGTAACAAGGCTTTCTACTCCTCCTAGACTTTCGGCAAATAATATTAAATTTATTTTTTCTAGGAATTTATTAACTGTTTTTATATCTCCTAAATCAAAGGATATCATGCCACCAAAGCCTTTACTCTGTTTTAGAGTTATATCATATTGAGGGTGATCAGGAAAGCCGACATAATATACTTTTTTTACCTTTGGGTGATTACGTAAGAATTCAGCCACTTTTTTAGCATTTTCATTATGTCTATCCATACGAACAGCTAGAGTTTTTAAGCCTCTTAAAGCTAACCATGAGTCCATTGGAGATAAACAAGAGCCATAAATAGCCATTTGACCATTTAGATAATCTGCTTGTTCTTTGGTTTTTACTACTACTACTCCGGCTAGAACATCATTATGACCTGCTATATATTTGGTAGCACTATACACTACTATATCAGCACCTAAATCTAAAGGTTTTTGGAAATAACTAGTTAGAAATGTATTATCTACTACTACAGTAATTCCTTTCGAATGAGCATACTTACAAATTTCAGCAATATCTGCTACTTTCATCATCGGATTGGTTGGAGTTTCAATAAACATCATTTTCGTATTGGGCTTGATATTTTTCTTAACTTCTTCTAAATCTGTAAAATCTACTTGATTATATTCTACTTCATTATATTTTAATACTTCATCACAAGCTCTTACGGTTCCACCATATACATCATCTGATATTAATATGTGTTCTTTTGGTTTTAACATGGTTAGAACAAGACTTATGCCAGCCATACCACTAGAAACAGCAAAAGCACGATATCCATGGTCTAACATAGCCATAGTTCGTTCAAATTCTTCCCTGGTAGGGTTTATTATACGACTATAATTATAGTTGGTATTTTCTTTAATACCTATGTGGCGATAGGTTGTTGCTTGAAATATTGGAAAACTTATCGCTCCAGTTACGGGATCGTGTCCTAAAGCCCCTCTTGCTACTTTTGTTTCATCATGTAATCCTTCTTTTTTGTCATAAACTGTATAGTTTGTAAAATTTTTCATATAACCTCCTAAATGTAGAAACATTTATCTAGTTTTAGTATAACATCTCTTAATAAATTGTCAATAAATGTCGATATGACTTTACACTAAAAGTGTATGAAAAAAAATTTATTTCATTAGTATTAATATTTCTTTTTCTTCTTTTTTCTGTACTTTTATAGTATAATTTCGTTAAGGGACGTGATAATAATGGAAAATAATCAATCTTTAGAAAAGCGTTTATCTCTTTTTTTAAGAATATTTCCTTTTTATACTGGTCTATCTATGGATTTAATGTTTTTTATTGCTATAGATACTTTATTTTTTACTGTTGCTAAAAATTTTAGTGCTTTTCAAATTACCTTTTTAGGAGTTATTCCAACTCTTATTTGTATAGGCCTACAGCCTGTATTAGTTAAAATTATTAAAAAGCTAGGAAATGCTAATTCTTCAAGATTAGGAGCAATTACTTTATTAATTTCTAGTATTATATTTACTTTTGGAAGTAATTTTTATGTAATTGCTATCGGTCAACTTATTTACGATATATCTTTTGTTTTAAAAAATACTGAAAGTATCACACTACGAAATAACTTGAAATATAGTAATAATTCGGATTTATTTTTTTTATTAAGGGGCAGAGCTAATACAATTTATGCAATTGTAACCTTTATTATTGCTTTAAGTGTTGGCCCTCTTTTTAATATTAATCCTTATTTACCAATGTATTTATGTATTTTCTTTGCACTTATTAATGTTTTCTTATCATTCTTTTTTTATGATTTACCTTATAAAGATGAAGATGAAACAGATGATTTATTAATCGATAATAAAAAAATAAAATTATCTAAAATATTAAAATTAGCGTTATTATCATCTACTTTATTTTTAGGTATTGCTTATATCGGTCAAACAGAGAGTAAACTTTTTATTCAATATTATTTAGATAATACATATGGAATTGGACTTACGGCAACATATTTAGGATTTATTGTAGCGACTTCAAGAATAGCAAGAATTTTTATTAATTTAATATTTAACAAAATATATATTAAAGTTAAAAATAATATATCGGTTATTATGTCTTTTTTATTAACTATATCTTTTTCTTTAATTGTTATTGGATATTTATTACCTGTACCTAATTTCATAAAATTTTTGATTATGGCTATTGGTTTTAGTTTTATTGTTTCTTTTCGGGATCCATTTATTATTTACATTGAGGATTTGCTTTTAAAAAATTCAAGAAAAAAGCAACAGCAAAAATTGTTTGTTTATATGGAACTGTTGCGTAAATTGGGTAAAGTTGCTCTTAATTTTGTTATTTCTTTAATTTTATTAAAATTTGACTTATTTATTGTTATGATTTTGTTTATTGTTTTATCCCTAATGGAATTAATTTTATCTAAATATATTACTAAAATTAATAGAAGCTAATTATTAAGATCAGCTTCTATTTAAGTTTTCTTTTTCTTCTTTAATCATTACATCTACTAAATAACGAATAGTATTAATATCTTGGATAGATTTAATTGTATCCATTAATTCTTCTTTAGTTTTTGCTCTAATAGTATCATTATCACGAATATATAATAACTTAAGAGGAGAATATAAATCGAAGTATTCAGGCTTTTTATTTAAGCATATTAAAAATAATTCTTCAAAATCTAGTTCTTCTTGTTTTAAAAAATCATAATCGGCAACATTTATTTTGTAATTAGTCTTTTTTTCTAATTCCACTATTATTTCTTCAATAGAAACTTTTCCCTTTTTTTCTATTACGCCTAAATATTCTAAATATCTTCGTAAATAGATCCACCCTTCTAAATTGGCATCTATTTCCATGGATAATTTTTGATATTCTAAATGATAAAAATCAATATTTTGTTCTTGGCAAACGGCATCTATTATAGTTTCTTTTATATATCTTATTGTTCTACTATCAGCTACATCTAGAGCAATATTTATATTTTGCTTAATATGGGTTAATTCATGGAAGATAGTTTGGAAATTATGAAGATTTCCTTGATAAATTTTTTTAACTGTATCACTACTTATATAAATATAACTGGTATTTCTGGCTCCTCCTAAATTGGTCATTTCTTTAATTTCACAAGTTGGTTGGTATTTAGGAAGGCGATTATCGGCAATAGATAACATGGCATTTTCGACAAATAGTTTTATTACTTCATAGAAGAAATCCAGACTTACTAGCTTTTTTCCTAATAAAATGTTTTTGATAGTTAAATTAACAGGAAAATCAGACATTAAATGACTTTTTATTAAAGAAGTGCTTATTTGTTCTTCTTCCAAACTTAATTTTTCTTGTTTCTCTATTTTGGTAATTATTTTGGCTTTTTGACTCTCTATTTCTTCTTTAATATTATGTTTAGTTAAAAAGGTTGTTAATTCTTTAATATTTACCAAGTCTTTTAGAGCATATAAAGATATTATAGTTGGTGTTAATTTAAAATAAGTGTAATTTTTTAGTAAAGATACAAGCTTTAGAATTTTGGCTTCTAATTTTTCATTTTTATTACCACAATATACACATGTAGCACGATTAAATTCTTTGCTGCCACAAGAAGAACAAACATATAAATTTGTTAGTTCAGCTACATTGAAATTTTCTAGTTCATTCATGAAGCATATTCCTCTAATAATTCTTTTAGCTTATTTAAAATAATCTTTTTAATTTCTTCATTTGCCTCTTCTTTATAAAGGGTATGATAATAAATTATTTTTTCTTCTAAAGTTATTTCCTTATTAAATATTTCTTCCAAATTCATTATCTTTTCCTTACTAGTTCATAGACATCTTCATTAATTTCTTCGATACTTCTAATTTTATTATCTTTAACACAGTTAATAATATCATAATGATAAAGATTAGCTAATTCTAAATAAGCTTGTTCTCCCCTTTTTAAGTATTCTTCATCTTGTTCAGCTTCATCTGGTAATTCGTTTCTTTCTTTTTTTAAAAGACAGGCATATTCATAAGGCATGTATAATAATATTACTTGATCTGGTCTAGGTAGTTCTAGTAAGTTATATTCTAAAGTTTCTATTTTTTGATACATTTTTAAGCGTTCTTCTTTGGTTTTTAATAATCCTCCCCGATGAGCCATATTACTTGTTACATAGCGATCAATAATTAGAATATAGCCTTCTTGTAAGTACTTTTCAATAATAGGTAGGTTATATCTTCGATCAGCAGCATAATAACATAAAGCCGCTAAAGCATCAATTTTTCCGCCACCTTCAGGAAAAAAGCTGTGATTTTCTTTTAAATATTCTGCACATAAATATGATTTACCAAGTAAGCAAGCACCAACGATACGACCTGATGGGGTATCATACATAGGAAATGATATACGAGCTACTTTTTTGCCTTCCTTTTTTAGTTTTTCTTCTAATAATTTGCTTTGCGTTTCTTTTCCGGAGCAATCTGTTCCTTCAATAATAATTAATTTACCTTTCATAAATCCTCCTAAAACTTTCTTCTAATTCTAGCATGACCACATGGAGTTGGGCAATTATAATCGGGATACATGCATCTTAGACGACCAACATATGGTTTTAGGGTATCAGCTAACTTTGTTTTTCCACTATTTAATAATCCAGCATAAATATCAGGTAAGAAAACATTAGTAAACATATCTTCTGTTTCTAGAAATGCTCTATCACAGGCCCGTTCTTTGCCAACATAATTTACTAAATGTTTTAATGGACCATTCGCATTAACTTTAACAATAGTTCCTTGGGGATATACATTTTTTACGCTTAAAATATCTTCTTGCCATTCTTTAGATAAAACGGGGTTATCCTCTAATAATAAAGGAATATAGAATTGCATATTTTTTTTATTTGGTGTAAGCATTTCATAATTAATCGTCCGGTGGCGATGGAATTGAGCTAGACTGGCTAAAGAAATTTCCATATTGTAACTAAAAGTTGTGCCATATTCATTTGGTAGATTAATACCTGAGAATTTGTTTCGTTCGGCAAATAAAGATAAATCAATCGATTTATTATTTTGATATAGCAGTGTATCACTATCTTCTTGGGCTAAATCGGGACAAAGTTTTATGACATCATGTTTGGTTACTAAAACATCTAAATCTTTTAAATTTTCGATAAATTCTTTTAAATACGGAATTAATAATTGTTCAAATTCATTATGAGGATCAGCAATAATACGATCCATATATAAACATATTTTATTTATTTGAGCTAGAGGTACTGTATAAGTTAAAGTTGTAGGCATAAAAACACTTACCATATAACGAGCATTTTCTTGAGCTAACTTTTTAATAGCATTAGAAGCTTTTTTAGTAGTTTGTTCTTTTGTTGAACCTTTATTATATTTTAAGAAAAAGTCTAAATATTTGGTATTTAATATAGATATAAAAATAGATAACCATTTATTATATAATTCTACTTCTTTTTTACTTATATAACTACTTTCTTTAACCTCGGTATATCTTAAAGATCTTTCATCAGCAGCATATAAGTGTTCATTATTTAAAATCATACATAATATTTTAGGAATACCAGTAATTTCTAAAGATACCGTTGGTTGTTCACTTGGAGAGGTATGATCAGATAAAATGGTGTTTATACCTCTTTTAATGATTTTGGCTTCTGTTTCGGTAGCTCTAATATCTTCTGGAGTAATATTTCCATCTTTAAAGCATACAGCAGCTTTTACGCCTGTATCATATAAAGCTAGTTTTTTATCAAACTTCTTTTTATCCTTTGTTAGAAATCCGGAATTAGGATCTAAATTTATTTTCATTTCAAACACACTCCCTACTATTTAAGAATAGCAGAAAAATCAGATCATGGCAAGAAAAAAACGAGTTTTTTACTCGTAATTTCCATTAGTTTTTTATTTTTAATTGGTATTTATCTATAAGTTTCTTTAAATAACGAAAACCATATTTTTCATAGGAAGTATCTTTTAATAATTCTTCATAATTTATAGTATCATCTTTTAGCTTTGTTTTTAGAAATGTTAGGGCTTGTTCTTTAGTTATTTTATTAAAACTAATTATATCATCAAATCTTCCTAAAAATTCTTCACTGAAAAATTCTTGTAATTCTTCTGATCCTTGATTTATAAAACCAACATTTTCTTTTCCACCAACATTCGATGTCATAATAATTAGCGTATGAGAAAAATCGATTGTTTCTCCATGAGCATCATGAATAAAACCTTCGTCCATAATTTGTAAGAATAAATTTATAATGCTGGAATGAGCTTTTTCAAGTTCATCTACTAATATTATGGAATATGGATTATATTTAACTTCTTTAAATATAAAAGGATCATTATAACCGATATAACCACCATGCGTACCAATAAGCTTACTTAAAGAAGTTTGATCTTTATATTCACTCATATCAAGACGAATTAAATTATTTTTAGTTACTTCCTTTAAAATTTTAACACAAGATGTTTTTCCGACACCACTAGGTCCTGTTAGTAAAAGTTTTAGACTTCGTTCATTATTATAAAAGATTTTTAAATTATCTATTAGTTTATTTAAAGCTTTATCTTCATATAAAATATTAACAAATAATGCTTCTTTTATTTTATTTAGTAATTCATCTTTGTTAATAAATAGAGGAATGTTACTTTTTTGTTCAATTACTTTTAAGATATCCATATAGGTTATTTCATCACTTTTGTTTTGTTTTAAAGCATTTATTTCTTGTTCAATTTCATTTAGTTTTAGGCATGTATCCAAGGCTTTATCAAATAAATTATCTAAAACATACTTTTCTTTTTGTTTGGTTAATGCTTCTACTTTTTGTTCTAACGCTATTAAATCTTCTTTTAAAATATTTTTTCTTTTGACATAAGCACAAATGCTATCTAGTAAGTCTATTGTTTTATCGGGATTTTTCTTTTTAAATAAATATTTATTAGCTAAAAAAACTATATCATCAATATTTTTATTAGTTATTTTGATATTATGATGATTTTCATAACTAGATTTTAAGCCAAGTAATATCTCTTTGGTTTCATCAAGAGTTGGTTCTTTCACAAAAATAGTTTCAAATCTTCGTTCTAAAGCTTTATCTTTGGCAATAAATTTCTCATATTCTTCGGTAGTAGTCGCTCCAATAACTTTTAATTCTCCTCGTGCTAAATAAGGTTTTAATATGTCACCTGCATTGATAGCGCCTTCGGCTCCTCCAGCATTTACCATCGTATGAACTTCATCAATAAATAAAATTATATCTTTATTTTTGATTACTTCTTTAATAATTTTGGTGAGTCTTTCTTCAAATTCACCACGATATTTGGTACCACTTACTAAATCGCCCATAGGTAGATCAATAATTTTTTTATTTAATAAAGGAAATGGGACATCTTTAGCATTTATTCTTTTAGCTAGTTCTTCTACTATAGCCGTTTTTCCTACACCAGCAGGACCAATAAGTAGAGGATTGCTTTTTTTCTTGCGAAGTAATACTTCTATTACTTCATTAATTTCTTTGTCTCTTCCTATTACTTCATCAAATTCTTCTACTTTATCATTTAATACGCGACCAATATTAAATATTTCTAACTTTTCTTTTTTAATATCTTGAGGCTTAACGCGTAGCTCATCATATAAATCATCTATATTTATATTCATACCTATCATAATACGAATAGCAATTCCTTCTCCTTCATCTAGTAAAGCTACAATTAAATGACTTTCTGTTACTACTCCTTTATTATTTTCTTTCGCATCACTTAAGGCACTAGATAAAATTCTTTTTAATAAGGGAGTATATAAATTTACCTCAATATTCTTTTTTGGGATACCTACAATATCAATTAGTTCTTGGCGAAATTTTTTGTAGGTTAAACCATAATCTTCTAGTATTTCTTTCGTTTTACTTTTATTTTTTAGTATAGCTAATAATAAATGTTCACTTCCAACATAGGGATGAGATAAATTTTTGCGTTCTTCTTCTGCATCTTTTAAAATTTTACTACCTATAAAACCAAAATTATTAAACATAATGAGCCTCCAATTCATTCTATTCTAATCATGTAAAAAAAAGACCAAGTTTATTCAAAGTTATTCAAAGTTATTCACTTATTTACACTTGATCTTTTAATTTTTCATCTTTGGCAATTAAATGAAAGAAAGCTTCATCATTTAAATGTTCAAATACAATTTTGGGTTTACATTTATCTAATGAAGATATCTCACGCCAATAAAATTTGGCATTACCTTCTTCTTCTAAATTTATTATTTCGTCTTTTTGATATATTTCTTTGTTTATAAATTCTAATTCATGAATGATTAAAATTTCATGATATGGACTATTGGTATAGCGAGATATAAAGAAGTTTTCTAACATTCCAACACTTCTTATAAAACTCACGTCTTCTCCCGTTTCTTCTTTAATTTCTCTTATTAAAGCCGTGATACTATCTTCACCAAGTTTACATCTGCCTCCAACTAAACCATAATAATCTACCGCATTATTTTTTTCTACCAGTATTTTATTACCATTTTTAATTAGAGCTGCTACACGAAAATTAAATGTGTAATTAGCCTCTTTAAAACATATGTCCATATCATCACCATTATTATTTATTTATTTCTTCAATTTTTAAGAAGTTTGTTAATCTTACATTATTAACGGCAGGAAGTCCACCCGTGATAATAATTTTATCATCATTATTAAGATTAAAATATTCAATAGCTTTGTCTCTTACTAAATCTACTAGTTCATCTGTATCGTCCATAAGTGGTACTAATGTCGTATAAACACCATAATTTAGAGCTAGACTTCTAGCTACTTCAGGAGTTGTACAAGTTGCAAGAATTGGACATTTTGGTCTAAAGTTACTAATCATACGGGTACTATAACCACTAATAGCTTCAGCTACAATAGCTTTTACATCAACATAATTAGTTAAATCAACAGCACTTTTAGCAATACATTCAGTACGACCAATTTTACCTAAATAGCCAAAATGATTTTCACTGTGAACTTCGGCATCACTAGCAATGTTTGCCATATAAGTAACCGTTTCTACTGGGTATGCTCCAACCGTTGTTTCGCCACTTAACATAACAGCATCAGTACCATCTAATACAGCGTTAGCAACATCTGTAACTTCAGCACGAGTTGGACGAGAATTTTTCTTCATACTTTCTAACATTTCTGTAGCAACAATACAGAATTTGCCATGTTCTCTTGCTTTTCTGACAATTCTTTTTTGGTATACTGGTAATAAAGAAATAGGAACTTCTTCACCAAGATCACCACGAGCTACCATAACACCATCTGCTACTTCTAAAATTTCATCTAAATTATCTATTCCTGTTTTACTTTCTATTTTAGCAATAATTTTCATATTACTATTTTGCTCTTTTAAAATTTCTCTTGCTTCTAGAACATCTTCTTTCGTTGATACAAACGATAAAGCTAGAAAATCACCATTGTTCTTACAAGCATAAATAATATCTTCACGGTCTATATCACTAATAAAAGGAATATCTAGTTTTACACCAGGAACAAAAAGACTCTTTTTGCTTCCTAAAATACCACCATTGATAACTTTACAAGTAACACCATCGGTTTCTTTACTTATAACTTCAATTTTCATTAAACCGTTTTCAAGTTGGATAACACTACCAACATTTAGACTGTCTAAAGCTTCAGGGTGATTTACACTAAAGCGTTCATCATTACCAATTACACTTTCTTTTACTACTTTAATAGTATTTCCCGGTACTAAATTAATGCCACCTTCTACTACTTCACCATTTCTAAATTCTGGACCTTTGGTATCATAAAGTAAACCAATATTAACATTTTCTTCTTCATTAATCCATGCGACTAAATCGCGAACAGTTTCTCTTTCTTCTATGGTTGCATGTGAAAAGTTAACACGAGCAACATTCATTCCAGCATGAACTAACGATCTAAATACTTCTTTTGTGTTTGTAGCAGGTCCAATACTACATATAATTTTTGTTTTTTTCATAAACATTTCCCCTCTCCAATAAAGTACAGTTATTCATTTTACTACAAAATTCGACAAAAATAAAGAGGAAATTTAAGGCATGTCCTCTTTACTTATTTGATTTAAATCTGGTTTTGGAGCTTTAATAGCTTTAAAAGCTCTACTTAAAAGAGTTTGAATAATACTTGTAGCAATTAAAATAATGATAGCCCAAAAGAAAATTTGGGAATCTAATAAGACAGTTAGAATAGTACCTAGTATAGGAATTATAGATACCACTGTTCCTAATACACTCTCTTTATCTACATGAGTTTCTTCATCTAATAAAACATCTTCAGTTCCAATTGCAGTAATATTACCTAATTTTAGTTCATCATCTTCTTGATAAAGTATCATATCATCATTCATACCTGCTCTATTTAAATCAACTAAAACAAAATCTCCTTTTTCTAAATCTAACTCTTTATTATCACTTTCAATATTTACATAAGTATATCCTAAAAAGGAAATATAACTATTATCTTGGACTTTAGATGCGATAATATTTACTAAATTTAAAACAATAATTAAAATTAAGAAAATATTTACAAAACCAATTATCTTTTGAATAAACGATACTAAAAATTTTAAAAATTTCATATGCTTCACCTATCTTAAAATTATTATAAGATATTTTAGTGGGCTTTTCAATTTATTTTTAGTTAAAAGTTAAAATAACACATGAATGAGTCATTTTAAGATACTACTACAAATTATCTATCGCGACTGATAATTCAAATTATCAGTCGAATAATATTATCAGTCGATTTTAAAAAGTTTGGCT
>CALVQM010000001.1 GCA_944358125.1 uncultured Bacilli bacterium | reverse complement strand
AGTATCTTGAAGATTGGAATGATGACCAAGATTTACTAAACCAGTTGTTAAATTTATAAATGTTATCAGTCGAAAACGCAAAAAAAGTCTAGCTTTTAAACCAAATTTTTTAAAATCGACTGATAATATTATTCGACTGATAATTTAAATGGGTCGGATGTTGTTCCGGAGCCGGTTATTTCTATATCAGCACGTAGGTTTATGACTGGTCTGACGCCATACGAGTCCTCAAACGTTTCATCTACGTAGTAGCCACCCATACTGCCGGAATAAGCCACATAAAACACGTAAGCATGGAAACCGTGATACGGAGACATAGTCCAGTATGAGCGTCCTGTCTTTAGATAATTATTATTATTATTGCCAGACCATGGAAAAGTCCCTGCAAACGTGGCTTCATCAGCAGTGATGAGTCCTACTGGATATTGTAACGCTGCATTTCCTGTACTACTTCCGCTTGTTGTATACAAGTCTTGCTTATCTGGACAGGTTAATATTGGGGCTTTATTACTTACTAATCGGTGATAGGCTGCATAATCAGTAGCACTAGTTCCTATTCCGGTTCCACTACTTGTTGGATCAATAGTTCTATCTCCAAAGAAGCCTGTACTCCCTTCTAAATATTCTGCTTCATCTGCTAAGTACTCGCATACCAATTATCGATAGTTGTTTTGATATCACTATTCGTTCCCAAACCATGCAGTTGACCATTCGTGTACATATATCCTACATACATATTATCATTCCAACCACTATTGAATACTTCTTCTGTACTTATCATAGTACTATCCCCTGTTTGAGCAGTACTGATTCCATTATAGATGAGTCTTATGGTTGCATCTCCATTAATTCTTATGATTCTCCAATAGAGTGCTTGTCCACTACTATCTGTTCCAAACTGCACCCAGTTATCTTGAACAGCTCCTCTATAATAGTAACTTGTTCCATAATCATCTTCGGCTGCATACATTCCCATATCGGTTGTGGCAACAGTTGCAAAGTTTGGAGTTCCTTTTGCTTCTATTGCGGCTGTTCCTCCTTCTTTAGCTAATATTACATCTTTCGATGGCTTTTGTTCCTCAAAGTATAAATAACACTTTGTTCCTTTCTTATTCATCGGAGTAATTAATAACCCTTGAGTAGCACTATCATAACTTAGTGTTATAGATTCATCTTTAACATTCTCTTCATTAGTACAATATGATTCTTCTGTTAATTCATATTTACCATCAGGTAATGTTATCTACTGGTTCTCCATCTATATACATAGCTACTGTTCTATAATCATATGGAGAATAATTAATAGTTCCCTGTATGAAATGAATACTCTGTGTAGTTCTATATTTAGCTTTTGATGTCGTAACAATTAAAGTAACCATAAGTACCACTACACAGACAATACCACATAAAAGATATATTCTATGTTTATTAGAATGTAATATTTCAAATTCTATTTCTTTATTTATCTTCAATTTTATAATCTACTTTCATAAAATTAAAGATCCTTAACTATTCTAATTATACTATTAGTGTTTTGCATAGTCAAGAAAAATTGGAATATTTATTCGGATAAATAGGCTAATTACTCTGAATAAGAGAAAATAATTATGGTGATATTATGGACTATGGAAAACAACTATTTAATTTAAGAGATCGTCAAGGACTTACTAATGTAGAAATGGCAAACTTATTAAAAATATCTGATAGCCTATATAGCAGATACGAAAAAAACAAGCAAACTATCCCAATAAAACATTTAAATACTTTATGTAATTATTTTGGTGTTTCATTAGATTATATTTTTAATTTTACTAAATTAAAAAACTATAACAAATCTAAAAAAGAAATAAATATTAACTTATCTTCTCAAAGATTAAAGGAATTTAGAAAAGAAAACAAATTAACTCAATTAAAAATTGCAACCATATTAAATACAGATAATTCTACAATTTCAAAATATGAAAGAGCACTTTTTCCAATTGCTACTTCTTATTTATACCAAATCTGCAAAAAATATGGTATTTCCGCTGATTATCTATTAGGAAAAACAGATAAACCTAAAAGTTATATTAGTTAAGAACCTTTAATTCTACAATAATTATATATATTAAATATACTAAAGTCAATATTTTTTGGAATATTTATTCGAATAAATAGTCAAAAAAACGTAGATATGAGAAATTGTATATGGTGATATACGTGAACTATGGTATAAAATTATATCAATTAAGAGATAGATATGGGAAAACTAATATTGAAATATCTAATTTATTAAAAATATCTGATAGTTTATATAGCAGGTATGAAAAAGAAGAGCAAACCATCCCGATAATACATCTAAATACTTTATGTAACTATTTTAATGTCTCAATTGATTATATATTTGAATTTACTAATATTAAAAAATATAAAAACTTAAGAGATGAAATTAATATCAAATTATCTAGTGAACGATTAAAAGAGATCAGAAAAGAAAATAATCTTACCCAAATTAAATTAGCGGATATTTTAAATGTAGATAATTCTATGTTAGCAAAATATGAAAAAGGGAATTATATTATTGCTACAACTTATTTATACCAAATATGTAAAAAATATAATATCTCTGCGGATTATTTACTTGGTAAAATAGACCATCCTAAATACCTTAATAAATAGGTATTTTTTTATTTTCGACACAGATGTCAGAAAACGTCAGTATTTGTCGAACGCTTTCTCTTGCTTTTTTATAGACAAAGTTTCATAATAGATGCTGTTATCTAACTGGTGGTAGCGCCTGCTTTCTTTTTATGAGTAGTAATAACTACTTGGATTTTATTCAGGGGGTTTTATGAAAGTAGGAGGGATGTAAATGTGTGATACTAGATTATTACTGATTATAATAATTTTACTTATCTCTATTATTAGAGATGAGCAAAAGAAAAGACGTTAGCCAAAAGGCATAACGTTTGCTACAATGCAGGCGTTATCCACTAAGTAGATAACACTTACATATTCAATATATCATATTTCGAATAGATTAACAAGAATTTTTTACTTTTAATTTTTATAAACAAAAAATTATCAATTAATATTTTTTCAAAAATAATCTCAAGAGTACTTCTTAAAACTAAGGAATTACAAGTACTTGACCTATTGATAAAAGATCACTTGTAAGGCCATTCGCTTGCTTTAAAGCATTCACACTAACCCCATAATTAGTAGCTATTTTCCACAAACTATCACCAGATTTAACAGTGTAAGTTCTAGTAGTCGCTGTTGTAGTTGGTATAACTAATATTTCTCCAATAGAAAGTAAATTAGAAGTTTTTCCATTAGCACTTTTTAAAGCATCTACCGTTATACCATACTTTTTAGCAATACTATATAAAGAATCTCCACTTTTAACTGTATAAGTATTAGATGGGTTAGGAGATGATACACTATTACTAATATTTAACACTTGTCCAATACTTAAAATATCACTAGTTAAATTATTAAGTTGCTTTAATTCATTTACTGTTAAACCATATTTATTAGCAATACTATACAAAGTATCACCAGATTTAACTGTATAAGTATCGAGTGTTGCTGCGTTACCTTCACTAACTATTAATTCCTGACCAATAGATAAAACATCACTTGTAACATTATTTAAAGATTTAAGTTCATTAACACTCATCCCATATTTATTGGCAATAGAATAAAGAGTATCTCCACTTTTAACAATATAAATATTTTCATCAGGAGTTTCTGGTGTCTCTACTTCCGGAATAATTAATACTTCTCCAATCGTAAGAGTATTACTTGTTAAATTATTAGCAGCTTTAAGTTCATCAACACTAATACCATAATTTCTTGCAATTCCATATAAAGTATCTCCAGCTTTAACCGTATAATAATTACCACCACTTCCTGCTGGAGCTGTATAAGCTACACCAATATAATTAGCAAGAGCCCTTACAACTGCCTCAGCAAGTTCTTTATAATTATTTTTAATTTGATTGACATCATCCCCTGTTGAATCAGCAAAGCCATATTCCACAATAATAGATTCATTATTAGGTGTTTCTCTTAAAATGTAATAATAATCTTTACTAGAATTACTAGGAAGTCTTCTTTGATAATACTTTCTTACATTTTGTCCAGACTTAATAAATTCACTAGCTATCTTACTAGATAAAGTATCACTATTTCTTAAAGCATAAATTATTTCTGCTCCATCTCCACCACCAGCGTTAATATGATTAGATACCAAAATAACATCACTACCCGTACCAAATAAACTTTGAGCAGTCTTAGGTCTTGTCGTTGAATCAAGTGTAACATCACTATCCCTAGTTAAAGCATTTTCTATTCCTAGTTCCGTTAAACGATCAGCCATATATTGACTAATTAACAAAGTATAATCTTTTTCAACAATTCCATTAGCACTAGTTCCAGGATCTTCTCCTCCATGACCAGGATCAATAACAACCTTTTTAGCCATAAAACATCCTCCTCTAAGATATTTTATGACAAATGCACAATTAAGTTATTAATAAATTTCTACTCAAGTAAAAAACACTCATTATCATTACATATTATTTCAATATTACCTTGATAAATTTTATAACACCTACCATATACTTTGTTACCCACAATATAAGAGCCGTCTGGTAATCCATAAATTACTCTTTTATAAGACTCATCTAAAATTGATTTCATTTGAAGTATATTATCATTATGTATATCAAAATGAGGCTCTATATTAAATTCAGTCAAACCTAATCCCACCAATATATATGGATTAGATAAATCATTATCTTCTTCTGGACTATTAAATACAATATCCGCAGAATTAATAGCACCTGCACTAATACCAACGATAGTAGAATCCAAATCTTTAATATAGTTTTTTAAATCAATCTCATTAAAAAATTGATTTTGAATATATGTATTTCCCCCACACAAAAATATCAATGAACTATCCTTTAAAACTTCAGAAACTTTAGTTTTGTTTCTATTATCTAATATTAAGCATTCATCAAAAGATAAATTAGATAATTTTAATGCTTCTATATCCATTTCTAAAAATTTATCGTTTTGTTCGAAATTAAACGGATTACTTGCAATTAACACAAACTTTTTATTATTTTTTAAACTTTTTTTCATATTTAACAAAAATTGATTTTTAGAATAAAACTCTACAGGTATTTTTTGCCCATTTTCCTTTTTTATTCCACCAATGTTACTAGTCAAAAATAAAACCATAGCTATCCTCTTTTCAACTTTAATTGTAGTTTCCATACTCAACTATTTCATAATTATTATTATAATATTTCAAAACACAATAATCAATATTTTCATATTTATCTCCACTTATTGATGATTTAATATTACTAATTGCAGCACCATGAGAAATAATAGAAACTCTATCATAATTATACTTATTTCTTATAATATCCATACCATCTTTAAATCTAGATATTAATTGATTTATACTTTCGCCACCAGGTATAACTAAATTATAATCTTTAAAGCATTCTTTCACATAGTCATCATTTAAAAAACAATCAATAGATTTACCTTGAAAGTCTCCCATGTTTAACCCTCTAAATTTATTATAGAAATATAAAGGAACATTAATTTTGTTATTTACTATTCTAGCAGTTTCCACAGTTCTACTCAAATCAGAAGAAAAAATAGCTTGAACATTATTAGATTCAATAAAAGTTGCAAGAGTTTCAATCTGTTTAATACCACGCTCAGTGAATTCTGTATCAATAGTTTCTAACTGTCCTTTAATTCGCTTTTCAACATTCCAATTTGTTTCACCATGCCTACATAAATAGTAATATATAGGTGCCTCTTCAGATTTAATCTTTTTCCTTTCCATCATTCTTTTTGTCAGTCTTTTTTCAATTTCTAAATCACTAGAACATTTGATTTCATCAATACTATTAATATTACTATTGGAAATAAAATTATAATACTTAATAGCCTTTTGTACCTTATCATCAGAAATTTCAAAATGTCCTAATTTTACTAATTCTAAAAAATCGTGAAGTTCCAATGCATTTACAGGAATACTTAACTCTTGTTCTAAAATACTATAATTTGATTTAAAATAATTACATTTCAACTCCTTTAAATTAGATTTAATTGCATTTATTAACTCTTTAGGAAATTCATTTAAAACATCGGTATTTATTTTATCTTCCAAAAGATAATCTTGTATTACTCTTATTGTATAGTATAATCTTATTTTCTCATCCAAAAATAATTGTGTTCCTGCATAATCACGAATATTAACAGATTTCATTAAAGAAACTGTTTTAGGAGACACCTCACTAACTATTTTTTCCCTATATTTTGCTCCCTTATCTATATAAGAATAAGTAAGTGGATCACTATAAGTATTACGCAAAACATCATTATAATTATCTTCATATATATTTAACAAATTATCTTGAACTCTATTTTGCCAAGTACACACATTACCATTATACTCTACAATCCAATCAATTCCATTAATACCATTACTATTATAAACAATAGATGAATTATTTTTCTGAGATAACTCTAAATCAGTATCATATATCTTTTCACTTTTCCTTATTTCCTCTTTATCATATAAATTAGGACGCAAATTAGAATTAAAAATTCTAGATTTTCCTACAATAATCTTAAACCCAGATTTTAAAGTTAACACATACTTCCAAGGCATAATCTTGATGTGATTGAAATCGTCTGAACCATTATCTTCTACAATATTTAGCTTAAATCCTGGAAAGTACTCATTTAATAAATTTACAAGAGAATTATCATTTTCAAAAGTTTTTAATTGTAAAGTAAAATTTTTATCATTCTTATATTTATCATCAAAAATTTTTATTAAATTTACAACCGGTTTTCCTTTTAATTTTATATTATGATAATCACTAACGCTAAGTCTAATAGTTACCCTAGCTTTACTTTTTCGTTCATTAAAAGCATCATACAAATCATCAATATACTCTTCTGCTTTCACTTTATCAAATGCCCAAGAGCCACTTGTTACAAGTATAATTCTATCAGCTTCTACTCTTTTCAAGCATTCTATAATTGCATTTTTTTCTAAAAAAGGCTCTCCACCACCAGAAATTTGTAAATAGCCAACATTAGATTCATTTGCAAATGAAATAAATTTTTCTATTCCATCTCTTGAAAAATGATTTTCTAATTCTTCTAATAAGTTATTTTCTTTCTTTAAACTTGGAGAATGAAAAAAGCAAAAAGGACAACCAACACCACAATATGATGTAAAAAATACACATATCAATGATTTACCATTACATTTATCTATATCATACTTTAGTAAACTATTATATTTCAATATCATTTTTCGATAAAATTCTGGATTTTCAAAAATATTAACTTTCTTCATACTCTAACCTCCTACTATTTATGTAATGTTAAAATTTTAGCAAATCTTTCATCAGTATATGAAAAATTTTCTTTATATTCTAAATTTAAATAGTCCAACGCATAAATTAATATTTCTTCTTCAGTAATATTTAACTTTTCACTCCAATAAGATAATGCATTAAAATACAGTCTAAATTTTTTTCTAAAATGTTTAGAAGGATGATTTATTATATCCTCTTTTAATAATGTAGAGACAGCAATTAAAGAATCAGCAAATTTTTCTTTTTCAATTGAATCTATATTAATTAAATCTGCCATTCGTGAACTTTGCACAGTTGAATCAACACCAAATTTGCACATAGATAAAGAACAATTACCTATTCCCATATCTATTGCTATTTTTTTATCAGGAGATTCCATTAATACAAAAGTACCACAACTAAAATAATCATTAGTACCTTTTTTTCGAATTCCAATATTAAAATCTCTACCCGTTATATTTTCTTTAGACATACCATATTTATGTCTATAATGTTCAATACTAGTTTTGTCAACTTCGCGATTTATTCTACTATCAACATTTCTTATAGCTCCCATTAAATCATCATCTTTGGAACAAATCTTTATACATATATCATCTAAATCTATACCTAAATATTTTTCATAAGTTAAATATTCAAACATATCAAATACAACTTTTTCCAAATCAGGCTTTGAAAGTGTTCCCATACATTTATAATAAGAGCCAAATTTTTGTGGTGTAGTTTCTTTCAAATACCGTAATGATTTTAATTTCATACTGTTTTGAATCAAAAATCTTCCATTCTCACCAAAATCTTCTGTTAAAACATATTTTTTTAATGGCGAAATTTTAGAGCCTATAAAATCAACAGTTTTATCAACTTGAGATGTTATATTTACAGGTTGTTCTTCAATATAGTCTTTACTACTAAAACAATCTTTAAATTTTTGTTCAACAAAATCCAAATATTCACTCTTCGTTTTAAATTTTTCTTCCACAATTATTACCAACTTTCTAACAATTAAAAAATTTAGCGATAAATCGCCCTAGCACCAACGTCATTTAAAATAAAGAGCATGAGGAAAGAAAATACTGTAATCATCATAATAGATTTAATATTGTATTTTCCTTTAAAACTCACACTCATAATTTCACCTCTTCAAATATTAGTAATTAATTTATCACTAATATTAAAAGTTGTCAACACGTTTTACAAATAGTTGCCTAATAAAATCAGATAATTTTTTATCTAAAATTTAAAAATCTAGAAAATAAAAATAAAGTTAAAAATTTTGCAGAAAATACTTGACTTTATTATGAGAAGTTTTTTTATGATGTCTATCAAACAGGATTCACATCAAAAACTGAGGTTTTTCGTTGCACAAAAAAAGCACCCTAAGGTACTTATTTATCATATTTTATAACAACATGTCTATTAGGTTCTTCTCCAACACTTTCTGTCTTAACGCCTTTAAAATCAGATAAAGCATTATGAACAACTCTTCTTTCATAAGAATTCATATTATCCATTTCCACATCTGTTTTAGTTTTTATAACATCACGAGCCAAATTCTTAGCAAGTCGCTCTAATCTTTTTACTTGTCTATCCTTATAATCTTCAACATCCAAAAGTATTTTAGGTCCATTAGAAGTAATATTTTTAATAAATTGACGAGCAATAGTTGTTAACGCATCCAAATTTTGACCATTATGACCAATAATAATTGGATTATTCGAAGTATACATCTTTATTGTTGTTACACCATCTTTTGTATTAACTTCAAAAGATACTTCTAAGCCCATACCCGTTATTATACCTTTTAAATACTCTTGAAGTTCAGTTAAAATATCTGTCTTTAAAAATCCCTTACATTCATAAGTAACACCTTTAAAAAGACCACCCTTAACTTCCTTAAAAGAATAGACAACTTCTTCTTCACTTGCATTTAATTCCTTTAAAACTAATTCTAAAGCTTCTTCTTTAAATTTAGCACTTTTTACTACTACATTCATGACTATTTTCCTTTCTTCTTATTAGCTTCCTTTTTATCTTTCTTTTTATTTTTAACAGGAACAATTATCCGATCTTTCGCTTCATTCCTTTGATCAATTTTCTTAAAGACAAAGTTTTGAAGAACTACAAATCCATTTGTTGCAATCCAATATAACGCAATAGCAGTTGATAAATATAAAGAAGCAACCGAAATCATAATAATCATAAATTTAAAGATAAATTGCATTTGTCGTTCCATATCTTGATTACCTGTTTGGGTAGTTGACATAGAATTTCTAAATGACAAATAAGTTGTTAAAATAATTAAAGCAATAATAATGAGATAAGCCCACTGATGATATTCAAACAAACCTTTCATTGGTGTTTGACCTAAAGTAAGTCCAAAGAAAGTATCTTCAAATATCGCAGGTGTTCTATTAATCGCTTGTAAGAAAGCAAAGAATAGAGGAAGTTGAATAAATGCTAGTAAGCAACTACCAAAAGGACTAATATTATATTTTTTATAAACCATCATCATTTCCTGTGACTTAGCAAGCATTGACTCATTATCATTTTTACCAGCATATTTCTTTTCTATTCTAGCTATTTCTGGTTGAGCTTTCTTCATATTACTTGATTGTCTCATCGTCTTACGAGATATAGGCATCAATATTAAACGTATAGCAAGACCAATTAAAATAACTGAAAGGCCAAAACTATTGATAAGATATCCAAGCTTCATAATTAGAAAAGCAAGAGGCTTAACAAATATGCCTTCCCAAATTCCATCAGCCTTATTACTAGATAAACTAAATTCACTACAAAGAGGTAAATCTTCATACGGAATCTTTGTTTGATCTCCATACTCCTGATATAATTCATCTAAATCTTTATCTTCCGGCTTACATAAAATATCTTTTTGTAAAATCTGTCCTGTTGCTTCATACTCTACAACAGTTCCCTCATCATTAACAATATAATTACTATTACCACAAGCCGTAAGCATAGCTACCAGTAATACTAATACTCCAATTTTAATTTTTTTCATTAAACTTTCCTTTCTCTAACAACTGAACCAATTGTATCTCCATTTCTTGGTAAGTTAAATCTTTTACTCCACCTCTTACCATTATAATATAATTATGACGTTTTGAAAACAAGTTTTTATTATGATCAATCAAAGTTCGAAGTTGTCGTTTAATTTTATTTCTTTCTACAGCCGTTCCAAACTTCTTACTAACCGCTAATCCAAATTTCGGATAGTCACTATTTCCATCCTTATAATATATATTATAAAAATGATTTCTTAAATACTTTCCTGATTTAATTATATCATTAAATTCATCATTCTTCTTAACAACTTCAAATTTTCTCATCAGTATCACTCCAAATTAAAAATAAGAAAAAAAATACCACTGCAAAAAGTGGCTACTTACATAAAACTTTACGACCTTTTTTACGTCTGTTCTTTAAAATATTAGTTTCTTTTCTAGCAAAAAATCCATGTTTTTTAGCTTTTTTACGATTATTAGGTTGATATGTACTTTTCATAACGAACACCTCCTTAAAAATTCAAGTGTTTTAATTATAATATTTAATTCATGTTTAGTCAAGTTTTTTTAAGGAATAACCGGGTTAGAAGCTCGAAAATAAAACTATCCACTTTTTATAAACAATCACTTATAATAAAAAAGAATAAGAAAAATATTTATCAACACCATTTTTGAATTAAAATGTGAATAAAAACCTAGTTATCCACAAAACCATATTTATATCTAATCCCTGTAACAACCGCTTCTTGTGTATCAAATTTAAAAGTTATCCACATTACTAACAATTAACTAAAATTTTAAAATTGTGAATAGTGAATAAATTTTTAATAAATTTTGTGGATAATGTTGATAAAACCTAAAAACTAAGGTATTATAAGGCATAAGTCATGTGGATAACATGTGAATAAAAAAATTTGTCATTTTAGACTTTAAATTACAAAAAAAATGCGATACAATTAATGTGTTAAAAAGTCCAGACTGTGGGGTGAGGTTAAAGTTGGATAAAGAAGAATTATTAAAACTATTTTTAGATAACATCTATAAAGAGATCAATCCAGCATCTTTCCATGCCTGGTTCAATGACTTGAGTATTGTAAGTCTAACAAGTGATAAAATAACTTTTAAAGTCCCCATGGAAATTCATAAAAAAATGCTAGGAGATAATTATTATTCTTTAATTGAAAAAACACTGGCTAGCATAACCAATATAAATTACGATATTGAATTTGTCTTAGAAAGTGATATTGAAGAAACACCTGATATAGTTGTTAATAACAATGAAGTTACTAACAATAGTAATTTTGAAACAAACCTAAATCCCAATCTAAACTTTGATAACTTTGTCGTAGGAGATACCAATAGACTTGCTAAAGTAGCGGCCATGGCCGTAGCAGAAGCCCCGGGTCGAATCCATAATCCTTTATTTATATATGGAAAAAGTGGTCTTGGTAAAACGCATTTAATGCACGCAATAGGTAATTTTATAACAGAGAATTCTAATCGAAAAGTATTATATTGTACTTGTGATGAATTTATGACCGAATATACGAATATTGCTAATCCGGATAATGCCAAAAATACTGTAGAATATGCCAATGATTTTAAAAATAAATACCGCAATGTAGATGTTTTAATTATTGATGATATCCAGTACCTAGTAGGAGCCGAAAAAACCCAACAAGAATTTTTCAACACTTTTAATTATCTACATCAGTCGAATAAACAAATTATTATCAGTAGTGACCGATCTCCAGAAGATTTAAAAATTTTAGAAGAACGCCTGCGGTCCAGATTTATGTGGGGCTTACCCGTAGATATTTATCCACCCGATTTTGACTTAAGATGTCGAATTATCAGGAAAAAAATCGAAAATACTAGTCTAGCGGGCCTAATAAAAGAAGAAAGCATTGAATATATTGCTAATGCTTGTCAAAATGACATAAGATTTCTAGAAGGAGCAATTAACAGACTTATGGCATACACCGCAATGATTGTTCCTAAAACAATTGATTTAGAATTTACTTGTGAAGCCTTAAAAGATTTTGTTAATAAAAATATCTATTCTAACAATAATATTACCAAAATTCAAAAAGCCGTCGCTGATCACTATAATATAACAATTGAAGATTTAAAAGGAAAGAAACGAAGCAACAAAGTAGCTCATCCGCGTCAACTAGCCATGTACCTGTGCCGAATGGAAACAGATGAAACTTTCCCAAGAATAGGCTTAGAATTTGGAGGTCGAGATCATTCAACAGTAATATTCGCTTGTGATAAGATATCTCAAGAATTACTTACTAATCACGAATTAGAACAAACAATTAAAGAAATAAAAGCTAAATTGTAAATAACTTGTTGCAAAACTGTGAATAAATTAGTAGTTATAAACATAAAAAATCGACAAAATTTAGCTTAAATAAAAGAAAAAAAGAAGTTACAAACATTATTAACACTATTATAAATAATAATAATTTAAAGAAAGAAGGAATGAATATGAAATTTACAATTGAAAAAAGCATAATTTTAGAAGGGTTAAGTAATGTAACAAGAGCAATATCAACAAAAAATGTCATACCTGTATTAAATGGTATTAAATTTGAACTTACAAATAATGGCCTATATTTAACAGCTAGTGATTCTGAATTAACAATTAAAGTGCTAATTGAATCTAAAGAAATAAAAGAAATAAGTTCTTTAGGAGGAATAATTATTCAAAGTAAATATATCTTAGACATAGTTAGAAAAATGCCTAGTGATTTAATTAACTTTGAAGTTATTGATGGATTAAAAATAAAAATCTATACCGACAATAACCAATATAACTTAAATTGTCTAGATATTAATGATTATCCTGATGTTAAGTTAGAAATTAATAAAGATCCTATTATAATTAATGGTGAAATATTTAAAACGATTATTAATCAAACCGTATTTGCTATTTCTAATCAAGAATTAAGACCCATTTTAACTGGTGTAAATTTTAAGTTTACTAAAGATGTTTTAGAAACTGTAGCAACGGATTCTTATCGTTTAGCTAAAAAGAATATTAAATTATCAAGTCCTGTCGAAAAAGATGTCGAAATTGTTATTCCTGGTAAAAATATAATGGAATTAGAACGGATTATTACTGATGATTCTGATATCGAAATGCACATTTTTAATAATAAAGTATTATTTAAATATAAAAACATTAATTTTCAAACCAATATTTTAAGTGGTAATTATCCCAATACTTCTAACTTAATTCCAAGTGAATTTGCCTATATTGTTAAAGTAACCAAAAAAGATTTTAATGACGCTATCGATAGAGCCGCTCTTCTAACACAAGGAAAAGATAAAAACATTGTTAAAATGACTTTGGAAAATACCAAAATGACAATTAATTCTTATGCTTCCGAAATTGGTAAAGTAGAAGAACAACTAAGTGTAGAAACCAACAACAAAGATCGTCTAGAAATTTCTTTCTCTTCTAAATATATGTTAGAAGCTATTAAAACTTTAGGAGAAGAAGAAATATTATTACTTCTAAATAGTGATGTAAAACCATTAATTATCAAATCTTTAACAGATGAATCTCTAATTCAACTAATTTTACCAATAAAAACTTACTAAAATAAATGCTTTTCCACGGTTCGACAAATTTCGCCCTTTTCATATGTTATAACATTATATGAAAGGGGGCATTGGTCATGCCGTATATAATAAAAGAAAAAACACTTGCTCTCATTCCCGAAGGGGATAAAACTCATATACTAGAAACTAGTAATGATATTTTAATTGATGAGCCTATTCTCCAAATATTAGAACATAATTGTGTTCTATCTGGATCCACTTTAGCAGGAAGGAGACATGGAAGTAGTTCTTTAATTGGAGCAACTTACAAACCACCAATAGTAATTGATGAAGTAAAGAAGCTAATTTTAATACCAACACATTCTTATCTTCACCCAAACTGTATTTGGCTTGTATCTCAAAATATTTTAAAATATTACCTAAAAAATGATAATCAAGTAACAGTTATCTTTAAAAATAACCGCGAAATTGATTTAGAAATAAGTTGTACAATATTTGATCGCCAAGTCCTTCGGGCAACACGGTTACTTTCAGCCTTAAAAGGCCGAAAACACTAAAAAAACCTTTAAAAAGGTCTTTTTTTATGATATAATATATATAGGTATAGGAGTACGATTATACCATTAATTTTTTTATATCAACAAAGTAGGGGCTAAAAAATGGAAATCAGTAGTTTAAAGTTATTAAATTTTCGTAATTATGAAACATTAGAATTAAAATTTTCTAATAAAGTAAATTTAATCTATGGAAAAAATGGAATGGGAAAGACCAATATTATAGAAGCAATCTATATGTTAGGGCTAACCAAAACATTCCGTTCCAACAATGATGATATTGTAATTAAAAAAGGCAAGAATATTGCTAAAATTGAAGGAATGATTAAAGATACTATTTTCCATAATTACAAAATCATAATAAGTAATGCTGGTAAAAGAATTAAAATTGATAACAATAAAATAGCCAAAGTAAGTGATTATATTACTAAAGTTAATATAATTTTATTTAACCCTGATGATTTAAAATTAATTAAAGATACTCCAAGTATTCGAAGAAAAATGTTAAATATTGAAATATCAGGGATTAATGGCGAATATCTTCTTTTATTAAATGCTTATAATAAAGTATTAAAACAACGCAATGCCTATTTAAAAGCCTTAAGTAAGAAAAAAGATTATGAAACTTCTTTTTTAAATATTCTAACCGAGCAATTAATAGAGCTAGGTTTAAAAATAATGTGGATAAGAGAAGACTTTATTAACAATATCAATTCTTATATCAGTGATATTTATTATGAAATAACTCACAAAGGCACATTAAAAGTATCTTACAAAAGTGAATTTATTGGTAAAAGTAAAGAAGCTCTTTTAAAAATGTTTGAAAAAAATATTTCCCGGGAAATATTTTTAGGCAAAACTATCTTTGGTATTCAACATGATGACATTGAATTTCTTGTAGACCAAGAAATTGTCAAAGAATTTTCTTCGGTTGGAGAACAAAAGAATAGTATTATTTCCTTTAAATTAGCGGAAATCAAAAATATTGAAGAAAAACTTCATAAAAAGCCAATTTTAATTCTTGATGATTTATTCAGTGAGTTAGATGAAGAAAAGATTAATAACATTTTAATGTTGATAGATACGGATTTACAAACATTTATTACAACTACCGAAATATCAAAAGTTGATACAAAATTATTAGCAAATGCCAAGATATTTCATGTTATCAATGGCAAAGTAGAGGAGGAGTAAATATGCAAAATGAATATTCAGATAGCGACATTCAAGTATTAGAAGGGCTAGAGGCAGTAAGAAAACGTCCTGGTATGTATATTGGTTCTACCAGTGAAAAAGGCTTACACCATCTAGTATGGGAAATAGTAGATAATGCTGTAGATGAAGCCCTAGCAGGCTTTTGTGATGACATAGAAGTAGTTGTTCACAAAGATAATTCCGTTTCTGTCCGTGATGATGGTCGTGGTATGCCAGTTGGTATTAATACCAAAACAGGGCTATCTACCATTGAAACTATTTTTACAGTACTTCATGCTGGAGGTAAATTTGGCGGCGGCGGCTATAAAGTAAGTGGTGGACTTCATGGTGTTGGAGCAAGCGTCGTAAATGCTCTATCAAGTTGGTTAGAAGTACGTGTTTACCGTGAAGGAGAAGTTCATTATCAAAGATTTGAAAATGGTGGGCACCCTGTAGCGCCAATGCACGTTACAGAAGAATGTGCTAAAGAAAGAACCGGAACAACTGTAACATTTAAAGCCGATCCCACGATATTTAAAGAAACAACAGAGTATGATTATGATACTTTAGCTAATCGTTTAAGAGAATTAGCCTTCTTAAATAAAGGGTTAAGAATTATTTTAATAGACGAACGTGGTGACGGCAAAAAAGAAACTTTCTGCTACAATGGTGGAATTATTGAATATGTTGCCATGTTAAATAAAAATAAACAACCATTACATGAAGACATTATTTATGTTGAAGGTGAAGAAAATGGTATAAGTATTGAAGTAGCTATGCAATATAATGACTCTTATAGCTCTAGTATTTATTCATTTACCAATAATATCAATACCTATGAAGGTGGTACCCATGAAGATGGTGTTAAATTTGCTTTAACAAAGATTATTAACAATTATGCAAAAAATAATAAATTTTTAAAAGACAATGATGATTCTCTAACTGGTGATGATTGTCGGGAAGGACTTGCTATGATTATATCATGTAAGCACCCCGATCCTCAATTTGAAGGTCAAACCAAAACTAAACTAGGAAATAGCGAGGTTCGTAAAATTGCTAGTGATATTTTTAGTAAGGGTTTTGAACGTTTCTTAATGGAAAATCCTGCTGCTGCTAAAGTCATCATCGAAAAATGTATGACAGCATCTCGTGCTCGTATTGCCGCCAAAAAAGCTAGAGAAATGACTCGCCGTAAAGGAGATTTAGATGTAACAAACTTCTTTGGTAAACTAGCTGATTGTAAGAGTAAAGATGCTTCAATTAGTGAAATATTCCTAGTCGAGGGAGATTCAGCTGGAGGATCAGCTATTAAAGGAAGAGATAGTATGACCCAAGCAATTTTACCTTTACGTGGTAAGATTTTAAATGTTGAGAAAGCTCGTTTGGACCGTGCTCTATCTAATGAAGAAATCAGAACTATTATTACAGCATTTGGTACCGGAATTGGGGAAGATTTTAATTTAGACAAATTAAGATATAATAAAATTATTATCATGACCGATGCCGATGTTGATGGTTCTCACATTAGAGTACTACTTCTAACATTGTTTTACCGCTTTTTCAAGCCAATTGTGGAAGCCGGACATGTATATGCCGCCCAACCACCATTATTCGTCATAAAACACGGAAAAACGATAAAATATGTCCTAAATGAAGCCGAACGTGATGAATATTTGCAAACTTTATCTCCAAATACCAAATATGATATAGCTCGTATGAAAGGTTTAGGAGAAATGGATGCTGAAGAATTAAATGAAACAACTATGGACATTAATAAACGGGTTTTAAGACAAATTACGGTTGATGATGCCATCGCTGCTGATGAAATATTCTCAAAATTAATGGGTGAAGAAGTAGAACCACGTCGTGAATTTATCGCCGAAAACGCAGTCTACGTTAAAAATCTAGATTATTAAGGAGGGTTTATATGGATAGATTAGAACAAAATAATATAGTAACTGAAATAAAAGATTCATTTCTTGAGTATTCCATGAGTGTTATTGTATCTCGTGCCCTACCAGATTTAAGAGATGGACTAAAACCAGTTCATCGAAGAATTTTATATGATATGCTTCAAAATGGCTTAACTCCAGATAAACAACATCGTAAATCTGCAACTATTGTTGGTGATGTAATGGGTAAATATCACCCACATGGAGACTCAAGTATTTATGAAGCAATGGTAAGAATGGCTCAAGATTTTAACTATCGTTATATGTTAGTAGACGGTCATGGAAACTTTGGTAACATTGAAGGTTATGGAGCTGCTGCTTACCGTTATACCGAAGCTAAACTAGCTAAAATATCTATGGAATTATTAAGAGATATTAATAAAAATACGGTGAACTTCTTACCAAACTATGATGAAACAACGAAAGAACCAGAAGTATTACCATCAAGATTTCCGAATATATTAGTAAATGGAACTATGGGTATCGCTGTTGGTATGGCAACCAATATTCCTCCTCATAATCTTGGTGAAGTAATTGATGGTTGTATAGCCTATATTGATAATCCTGACATTGATGTAAACGGTTTAATGGAGTATATTAAAGGTCCCGATTTTCCAACAGGAGCTTTAATTCTCGGTAATAGTGGTATTAAAAAAGCCTATGAAACAGGTCGGGGAACAATTACTATTAGGAGCCGTGCTCATATTGAAGAAAAAAATGGTAGACAATATATTATCGTTGATGAAGTACCATATGGTGTAAATACCCTAGAACTTAAAAACAAAGTTGCTGAACTCGTTCATAACAAGGTATTAGAAGGTATTACTGATTATCATGCTGATCTAAAAGATGGTATCAAAATTACAATTACTTTAAAAAAAGATGCAAATGCTAGTGTTATTTTAAATAAATTATATAAACACACCGCTTTTCAAACAACCTATGGTATTATTTTCTTAATGCTTGATAATGGTGTACCTAAAACACTTGGATTAAAAGATATTATTTCAAAATATATTGATTATCAAAAAGAAGTTATTATTAGAAGAACCCAATTTGACCTAGATAAGGCTGAAAAAAGAGTTCATATTTTAGAAGGATTAAAAATCGCTTTAGATCATATTGATGCTGTAATTAAATTAATTAGAGCATCTGCCTCTGATGAAGAAGCTAAAGCTGGTTTAATGAACAATTTCAATTTAAGTGATGTTCAAGCTGAAGCCATATTAGAAATGCGTTTAAGAAGATTAACAGGCTTGGAAAGAGATAAAATTGAAGAAGAATTAAATGAGTTATTAAAATTAATTGAAGAATTAAGAGGTATTCTTGCTTCTGAAGAAAAAGTATTAAATATTATTAAAGAAGAATTATTAGAAATTAAAGATAAATATGGTGATAAACGTCGTACAGATATTGATATGACCGCTATTGAATATATTGAAGATGAATCTTTAATTCCTGAAGAAAATGTACTTATAGCCATGACTAATAAAGGTTATATTAAAAGAACTACATCTGATACCTTTAAAGCACAAAAACGTGGTGGCATGGGTATTAAAGGTATGACAACCAATGATGAAGACTTTGTTGAAGAAATTATTAATATTTCATCTCATGATCACGTTTTATTCTTTACTAATAAAGGAAAAGTATATCGAATTAAAGGATATGAAATACCAGAATTTAATCGACAATCTAAAGGTCTTCCAATTATTAATTTAATTCCAATTGAAAAAGATGAAACAATCAGTTCTATATTAGGAATTTCATCTAAAGAAGATACAAAATATTTATTATTTGTTACTAAACAAGGTTTAGTTAAGAAAACCGCAATCGAAGAGTTTTCAAACATACGTACGTCAGGCAAAATTTGTATTAATTTAAAAGAAAATGATGAATTACTTGCCGTAAAGCGTACCAATGGTAATAATTATATTTTACTAGGTAGCCAAACCGGTCGAATGGTAAAATTTTATGAAGATAAAATTAGACCTATGGGTCGTACAGCTAGTGGTGTCAAAGGAATAAATCTTGATGGAAGTAAATGTGTTTGTGCCGAAGTAGTAAATGAAAATGATAAAATATTGTTGGTAACTGAAAAAGGATATGGAAAAAAGACTTTAGTAAGTGATTTTAGAGAAACAAGTCGTGGCAGTAAAGGAGTAAAAGCCCTAAATATTACTGAAAAAAATGGTAATATAGCAGCTGTAAAAGTTGTTGATGAAAACAAAGAATTAGTTATAATGACTAATACCGGAACAACCATGAGAATGACTTTAGATCAAATTAATACTTTAGGAAGAGTAACACAAGGTGTTAGATTAATTCATTTAAAAGATGATCAATACGTAACTACTATTAGTCTAGTTGAAAAAGAAGAACTAGATGATGAAGCAATTGATCAAGATGTTAATAGTGAAGAACAGCAATAAAATTAATAAATAAAGAACCGTTAGAATAATCTAATGGTTTTTTATTTGCATAAAATTAAAAAAATAAATATTGAAAAATTGTGGATAACTATAAAAATGGTGGGAAAAACGAAAACGTTTCACGTGAAACTATAATAACCACAAAAATGTACTTTATTTTGATCTGACTTTTATTAATTCAACCGCTAGTTGAATTAGTTATTTCAAAAGCAAAAATAATAAATTTCTCTGGCAAATTTCTCAATTTGATTAGTGAATTTAACGATTTGTATGTTGAATTTAAAAAAATCAAAATTAATGTGATTTACGTAACAAAAATTAATGTTTCACGTGAAACATTAAAACATAAACCTAAAATAATATCCACCATGTTCCACGTGGAACATTAAAAAATGTTATTAAATTTAAAAATTAATTTTAAATTAATAAACTTTAATAATAAAAATATATATTAAAATAAATAGAAAATATCAAAAATAGTTACTAACAATGTTTCACGTGAAACATTTTTATAAGATCATTAATAAGTAAAAATGTAAAAAATATAGTTTCACGTGAAACATAGGACTTGCAATTTCCAACTTTTTATGATAAATTATATATGTGCAACAAATATATTGTAATCTGGTCAGGACCGGGAGGTAGCAGCCACGTCAATCTCTATTTGTGTGCACTTTTTTATTGGGTGATAATATGCAAGAAAAATACTTAAAAACTTTAATGAAACTAGCTAAAAGAGCTTCTGCTAAAAATGAAGTGCCAGTAAGTGCTATTATAGTAAAAAATGATAAAATAATTTCCAAGGCATTTAATAAAAGAGAACAAAGCCATAATGTTTTAGCTCATGCTGAAGTAATAGCTATCAAAAAAGCCAGTAAAAAATTGAAAACTTGGCGTCTTTTTGATTGCGATTTGTATGTAACATTAAAACCATGCAGCATATGTGAAAATATAATTAAACAATCTCGTATAAGAAATGTTTATTACTTAATAGATAAACCTGATATCAAAAAAGAATATAAAAAAACAAAATTCAATAAAATGAACATATGTACATATGAACAAATGTATGGATTAATTTTAAAAAATTTTTTTCAAAAGAAAAGAGACAAGAATTAAGTTAATATGGTATAATTAACTGGGGTGGATTTTTTATGGATTACAAAGTATTATATCGTAAATATAGACCAGACAATTTTTCAAGTATTGTTGGGCAAGATTACATGGTTTCAATATTAAAAAATGCTATAAAAACAGAAAAAATATCACATGCTTATATATTTTCAGGTCCAAGAGGAACGGGAAAAACTAGCACAGCCAAGGTTTTTGCGAAAGCTATTAACTGCTTAAATCCGACTAATGAAGGACCATGTAATGAATGTGATAGCTGCCTCCATTTTAAAGAAAATGCTGATATTATTGAAATTGATGCAGCTTCAAATAATGGTGTAGATGAAATACGGGAAATTATTAATAATATTAAATTAGCCCCAGCCTATTCTAAATACAAAGTGTATATAATAGATGAGGTTCACATGTTAAGTACCAGTGCCTTTAATGCCTTATTATTAACATTAGAAGAGCCACCTAAACATGTAGTCTTTATATTGGCAACTACCAACATTGAAGCAGTGCCTATAACCATTCTTTCACGTTGTCAAAGATTTGATTTTCATAAAATATCTATAGCTGATATTATAAATCGTCTAAAATTTGTTATATCTGAAGAAAATATAGCTATAGATGATGATGCGTTAGAAGAAATAGCTTATATTTCTGATGGTGGTATGCGTGATGCTTTAAGTATTTTAGATCAATTATCAAGTACCACGGAAAAAATAACTATAAATGATGTCATAGAACACTTTGGTTCGGTCTCAAAAAAACAAATTAATGACTTATTTAATTTAATATTAGAAAATAATGTGGATAACTTTGATAGTATGATGAAAAAATTTAAGGAATTAGCTATCGACTATAAAGTTTTAATTAAAAAAATGCTAGAAAAAATTGAAGAAGAAGCTATTAAAGCAAAAAAAGACTATAACTATCAAGGATTATCTTATGATAAATTAAAAGAAATGGCTTTTGCTCTTGCAGACATATCCAATTATGTTAATATGAGTATTGATCCATATCTTTTAATTGAAATAACTTTATTAAAATATTTTCCAGGCACAAAAAAAGAAGAACAAGTGGTAGATGAAATTATTCAAAATAATCAAAGCACCACAAAATTTATTTCCCGGGAAATAATTAAAGAAAATACCGAAAAAATAAAAACACCAGCACCCGTTGCCATCACAAATGAAGAAGCCCCAGTTAAAATTATTTCCCGGGAAATAATTTCACAACCAGAGACCTATACTGAATTAATAAAAATTAGGGTAAATAATTGTTTTGTAAATGCTAAAAAACAATATTTACAAAATTTAAAAGAAATGTGGAAAAAATTTGTGGATAATTTAAGTGATAAAAGTTTGTTGAACCTTTTAATTGATTGTAATGTTGTAACTGCAAGTGATAAAATAGGTGTTTTAACCAGCATAATTGATGGAACATCAAATTTAATTAACAATAGATTAAATGAAATAGAAGACTTATTTAATAAAGCATTTAATATAGAATATAAATTTATTGCTTTAACTGAAACTAAATGGAATGAAGAAAAACATGAATATATTAAAAATTTACACGACAAACATGAATATCACTATATAGAAGAACCAAAAATCGCCAAAGAAGAAGAAAATAATATTGATAATATTGAAAAAATCGCTTATGATATATTTGATAAAGAAAAAATAGAAATTGAATAAGGAAGAAGGAGATTTAAATGAATATTCAAAATTTAATGGCTCAAGCCCAAAAAATGCAAAAAGAAATAACTAAAAAGAAAGAGGAAATAGATAATTCTATTTTTACCGGGACATCAGAATGGCTAACTGTAGAAATGAATGGAAAAAAGGAAATTGAAAAAGTTAAGATTACTTTTGATGGAAATATTGAACAAGATGATAAAGAAATGTTAGAAGATATGATAAAAATAGCAGTTAATGACGCTGTTAGAAAAATTGATAAAGAAGTAGAAAGTAAAATGGGAGCATACGGCTCATCATTTAATGGCTTATTCTAATGAATTATCCTCAAGATTTAGAAAAATTAATTAATTATTTTCAAAAATTACCAGGAATAGGTGAGAAAAGCGCTGAACGTCTCGCCATAGCTACATTAGATTTTAGTGAAGAAGAAATAGAAGAATTTAGTGATGCTATTAAATTGGCTAAAAAAAATCTAACTAGATGTTCTATATGTGGTCATCTAACAGATCAGGAAATATGTAATATTTGTAGTGATGAAAATAGAAACAAAAATATTATTTGTGTAATTGAAGATTATAAAAGTATTTTTTCATTTGAAAAGTCTGGTACATTTAATGGAACTTATCATGTTTTAAATGGCCTTATCTCTCCTATGGACGATATTGGCCCTGAAGATATTAATTTATCATCATTAGTAAGTAGAGTAGAAGCATTAGATCGTCCTGAACTAATTTTAGCATTAAAGCCAACAGTAGAAGGAGAAGCTACTACTTTATATATCAAAAAAATTTTAGAAAATAAAAAGGTAACAATATCTCGATTATCTTATGGTATCCCAATTGGCGCAGAAATTGATTATTTAGATAATGTAACACTTGAAAAAGCCCTAGAAGATCGTAAGAAAATATCTGAATAAAGTAATCGAAAATTCATATAATTAACTGTGATGAAATATGAAAAAGAAGATACTCAAAGTTTTAAGCAAATTATGCTTTGCATTTGTAAGTATTTATGGTCTTAATTTAATATTATCAGGTATAAATATTTTTATTCCTATTAATATTATTACCATTATTTTAGTAACCTTTCTAGGTTCTCCTGGAATATTAGGATTAGTCGCAGTATACTTATTAATTTAAGGATGTGGTAGTTTGTTTAAAGATAATAATTTAAAGGAAATTTATGAAAAATATCGTGAGGGAAGATTAGCTCACGCTTATTTAATTGAAACAAATAATACTCCAAAACTTATAAATGATTTAAAGGAGTTAATAAAAGTCATAAATTGTCCTGAAGAGTATCAAGGATCTTGTAAACTATGTAATTTATGTAATTTGATTGATAAAAATAATTTACCAAGCCTAGTAACGATTGAACCTGATGGTGCGAGTATTAAAAAAAATCAAATTGAAGAACTAAAAATAAATTTTGAAACTAAACCTATATATAGCAAATACAACATTTATATAATAAAAAATGCCGAAAAATTAAATGGAAGTAGTGCTAATGCTATGTTAAAGTTTGTTGAAGAACCTACGGAAGGCATTTTAGGTTTTTTCATAACAAATAATAAAGATGTAATAATTCCTACTATTAAAAGTCGTTGTCAATCTTTAGTAATAACTTATGATAGTGATAATATTTTAGACAAATTAAATATAACTACTGAACAATTTACGAGTTATAAAGAACTAATTAATTTATATCTAAATAAAATAGCCAGTAATGCTTTAATTAATCATAAAGAATTAATATTAAATAAAGTATCAGAAAGAAAAGACATAGAAATACTGTTTAAAATTATATTTGAAATTTATATAAATTATTTAGAAAAAAACTTAAATAAAAGCTATAATGAAGAAATAACAAATATATATGAAATTAAAGAAGGAACTAAAGAAATTATATCCAAATTAAATATTATTACCAAATTTTTACAAGATTTGAGTTATAATGGTAATATGGAATTATTATTAGATAAATTTGTCATAGAAATGAGGGAAAATCATGGATAGATATTACATATATGGTGTTAATTTTAAAGACAATGGTAAAATCTATAATTTTAAAAGTAAAATTCGTTGTCCTATTAATGTAACTGTCATAACAGAAACCGAAAAAGGACTCCAATTTGGTAAAGTAGTTAATTATCTTAATAGTGATAATATTAAAAATATTGATGAATTAAAAGATATAATTCGAATTTCTACTAAAAAAGATTATGAAGAATACTTAAAAAACTTGCGTGATGCTGATCAAGCTTTAAAACAATGTCGTATGTTAGTAAAAGAATTAAATCTAGATATGAAAATGATTAATGCTAGTTTTACTTTTGATCGTAAACAATTAATATTTAACTTTTTAGCTGATGAACGAATTGATTTTCGAGAGTTAGCTAGACGTCTAGCGGCTATTTATCGTACCCGTATTGAACTTCGTCAAATTGGTGCTCGTGATAAAGCTCGCGAAGTAGGTGGTGTAGGAATATGTGGTGAAAAAATATGCTGTGCCAATTTTTTAAATCACATTGATTCTGTTTCTATGAATATGGCAAAAAATCAAGGATTAGCTTTAAATCCATCAAAAGTCAATGGTTTATGTGGACGTTTGTTATGTTGCCTTACATATGAAGATGAGGAATACCTTCGTTGTAGTGAAGGGTTACCAAACGTGGGTGATATTATAAATCTAGAACAAGGAGAAGGTACCGTAGTAAATGTCGATATTTTAAATCGTTCTTATAAAGTGTTAGTAAATAATGAAAAAGTGGAAATTTCTTTAGGTGATGAAAGTGGAAGTGTTGAATGATTTATACGATTATGGCTTAAAAATTTACCAGGATAATGAGTTATTTAAATTCTCTCTCGATTCTTTACTTCTAGCCGAATTTGTAAATGTAAATAAAAACGATAAAAATTTACTAGATATATGTAGTGGAAATGCACCACTACCTTTAATCATTGGCAAAAAATATAACATTGATATTACAGGTGTTGAAATTCAAAGAGAAATTTATTTGTTAGCCATAAAAAGTATTGTCGAAAATAATCTATCAAACATAGAAATGTTAAATTGTAATGCTAAAGACTTAAAAAATTATTTCCCGGGAAATAATTTTGACATCATAACTTGTAATCCTCCCTTTTTCAAAGTAAATGAAACATCTTTAATAAACGAAAAAAGAAAAAAAGCTATAGCAAGACATGAATTAACTATAACTTTAGAAGAAATATTTGATATTGTAAAAGGATTATTAAAAGATAAAGGAGCCTTTTATTTAGTCCACCGTCCATCAAGACTAGAAGAAATTATAAATCTAGCTACAACGCATAACTTACATGTTAAAAAAATGATATTCATTTATTCCAATTGGAAGAAAGAGGCTATCATGGTATTATTTAAAATGGTCAAAAATTCATCACCAGGTGTTAAAATAAAATCTGTAAAAATTGATCGTGAAACAAAAACATATCAAAATATATTTAAGGAGGAAGATAAATAATGAAATTAATCGTCGGTTTAGGTAATCCAGGTCAAGAATACACTTATACCCGTCATAATATTGGCTTTATGGTAATTGATCACTTTGCTAGTAGTAATAATTGGTCTAAAAAATGGAATGCTCTATATCAAGAAAAAATAATAAACAATGAAAAAATAATCTTAATAAAACCAATTACGTATATGAATTTATCCGGCCAAGCCGTAAAAGAATTTGTAACTTTCTATAAAATACCATTAGAAGATATTTTAGTAATTCAAGATGATTTAGATTTAGAAGTTGGTATGTATCGCCTTAAAACCAATAGTAGTAGTGGGGGGCATAATGGTATAAAATCTATTATTGAATGTCTGGGAAATAATAACTTTGCTAGGCTTAAAATAGGCATTTCGAATAATAAGAAAATAGATACCAAAGATTATGTCTTAGGAAAATTTAGCCTAGAAGAACAAGCTATATTTAATAATTTATATGCCAAATTTGATGAAATTATTACTTCTTTTATAACAAATGGTCTTGATAAAACCATGAATAAATATAATACAAGGAATAACCATCATGAATAATCTGTTAACAAAAATCAAAAGATGGGAAAACTATTATCAAGAAAATAAAAAGTTAGACGAAAAATTTAATTCTCAATATCAAAAAAACGAACCAGAATTTTATGAAAAAAATTGTATTGAATTATTAGTGGAAATAGGAGAATTTATCAATGAAACAAAATATTTTAAATATTGGAGCATCAAATTACCAAATAAAGAAAAAATGCTCGAAGAATTAGCCGACTGTTTAAACATGATTTTCTATTTTTATGGTTTATTAAACATAAATATAACTGATTTTACTAATACAAAGATAATAAAAAATAGATTAAACCAAATTAATCACATATATTATTTAAGTACAAACCTTTTTAATAATTTAAATGCCCAAGATATTAAAAATATTTTTATAAATTTACTAGATTTTGCTTATTATCTAGGTATTAAAGAATAAGAAATATTAGAAAAATTAGAAGAAAAACACCAAATTATTTATAATCGACTAGAAGATACAAATTATTAGTAGGTGATACAAATGAATTTTTTAGATAAATATTTTAAATATGATAATAATTTAACTATAACGGGGTTAACTCATGAGTTAGCCTATCTTTACGTGTCTAAACTTTTTAAAGAAAAAAAGAAAAATGTCATAGTCTTATTAAGTACATTATATGAAGCAAATACTTTTTTCTCTGGCATTGGAAATTATGAAAAAAACACTTATCTTTTTCCTATGGACGATTTTATAACTAGCCAAGCTCTAGCTATTTCCCCAGAACTTAAAACTACAAGAATTGACACATTAGAAGCTTTAAAGAATAAAAAAGGTATTATTGTAACCAACTTAATGGGATATTTAAAATTTCTAACTGATCAATCTGTTCAAGAAAAAATGAATATCATTTTAAAAAAAGGTGATGAAATAAATAGAGAAAAGCTAATTGAAATACTAGATAAATTAGATTATAAAAGAGATACCATAGTTACTACTACTGGTGAATATGCCATAAGAGGTTTTGTTATTGATATATTTGTAACTCTAGAAGAACACCCAATTAGAGTCGAATTCTTTGGAAATACCATTGAATCTATTCGCTATTTTGATGAGTCTACTCAAATGTCCATCAAAGAAATAGATGAAATTAAACTAGTAACGAACGGTGAAATTAAAACTGATAAAAAATCAAGTTTACTAGACTATGCCAAAGATGCCATAGTTCTTACGGTTGATGAGACAAGAATAAAAGCTAATTATGCTAAATTAGAAGAAGAAATGTTAGAATTTCGTGTTTCCAAAGATTTACCGAAAGACACTAGATTTATGTTCGCTCTTGACGAGATTAATCCAAAAGAAAATATCTATCTTAATTTTATTGATAATTATCAAAAAGGAGCAAACACTCTAAACTTATCTACCAAAGAAATCCCTAACTTTCATTCTAATTTTGAAAAATTAAAAGAACAAACGGAAATATGGTACCATAGAGGTTATAAAATAATATTTTATTTAAGTAAAGCATCTCAAATTAAAATAATTAAAGAATTAATCAATGTTCCTATTACTATTGAAAACAACTATTTAGCTAAAGGCTTTATTATCGTTAAAACAGTCGTAATAAGCGAAAATGATATTGAAAAAGTAAGCACTGAACGAGTAAAATACCGTAATTCTTATAAAATTGGTAGTAAAATAAAAGATTTAAATTCTCTTAATAAAGGGGATTATGTCGTTCATATGGCCCATGGAATAGGTATTTATAATGGCCTAAAAACTCTAACTAAAAGAGGATTAGCCAAAGATTATCTTGAAATTCTTTATGCCGATAATGATAAAGTATATGTTCCGGTTGAAAAAATGAATACCATTTTAAAATATACAAGTAAAGAAGGGCTAAAACCAAAAATTAATAAATTAAATTCGACAAGTTGGGCTAAAACCAAAAGGGCCGTTGAAAAGAAAATCAAAGATATTTCTGAAGAATTATTAAAATTATATGCTGAAAGAAAAGCTTTGAAAGGCGAAATTTATAAAACTTACGATATGGAAACAGAGTTTGCAAATAGTTTTGAATATACTCCAACAAAAGATCAAGATAAAGCTATTAAAGAAATAGATACTGATTTAAAAAATCAAGTACCTATGGATAGATTACTATGTGGCGATGTTGGGTTCGGAAAAACCGAAGTAGCATTTAGAGCCATGTTCAAAACTGTTTTAAATAATCATCAAGTATTTTATTTATGTCCAACCACGATTTTATCGAAACAGCAATATAGCAGTGCCCAAGAAAGATTTAAAAACTATCCTATAGAAATAGCCTTACTTAATCGCTTTACCTCTCCTAAAGAGACGAAAAGAATACTAGATGGTTTAGCTAAAGGCACTATTGATATTGTCTTTGGCACCCATAGGCTTTTAAGTGATGATGTTAAATTTAATAAATTAGGTTTACTAATTGTTGATGAAGAACAACGCTTTGGAGTAACTCATAAAGAAAAGATAAAAAAATTCAAAACAGATGTAAATGTTTTAACTTTATCAGCAACTCCAATTCCTAGAACAATGAAAATGGCTATGTCAGGCTTAAGAGATTTATCAATTATTGATACTCCACCTGTAAATAGATATCCCATTCAAACTTATGTGTTAGAAGAAAATGATTTAATTATTAAAGATGCTATTTATAAGGAATTAGCAAGAAATGGCCAAATATTTATTCTTTATAACAATATCGATAAACTAGATAGCATAGTTAGTCATATTAGATCTTTAGTACCAGAAGCCAGAATAGTAAGTGCTCATGGCAGAATGAACAAACAAGAACTAGAAGATGTTATGCAAGATTTTATTGATTTTAAATATGATATTTTAGTATGTACAACTATTATTGAAACAGGAATAGATATACCTAACACTAATACTTTAATTATTTATAATGCTGATAGATTTGGACTTTCTCAATTATATCAAATAAGAGGAAGAGTCGGACGTTCTAACAAAATAGCATATGCTTATCTTCTTTATGATAAAAGCAAAATGCTTAATGATATAGCCATTAAAAGATTAGATGCTATAAAAGAATTTACTGAACTGGGTAGTGGTTACCGTATTGCTATGCGTGATTTAGCAATAAGGGGAGCTGGTGACATTTTAGGTAGTGAACAAGCTGGTTTTGTTGATTCCGTAGGTATTAATTTATATATGCAAATGATTGAAGATGAAATGAAAAGGTTAAAAGGAGAAGAAGTACCAACTGAAGAGGATAAACAATCTTTAGTAGATGTCAGTACGCATATTTCTGATAATTATACAACAGATGATGAAATAAAAATTGAAATCCACCAAATGATTAATGAAGTAAACTCAATGGAAAGCCTAAAAAAAGTAAAAGAAGAATTAGAAGATCGTTTTGGTAAAGTAGATGAAACAATAATTATTTACATGTATGAAGAATGGTTTGAAAAACTAGCTAAAACTCTAAATATTACCAAAGTAACCCAAACAGAAAGATTTGTAGAAGTAGAATTACCTGAAGAATTATCTAGTCATATAAAAGCAGATAAACTATTTTTAGAAAGTTATAATATTAATCCTAATTTAAAATTTGCTTATCTAAACAAAAAAATCAAAATAACACTTATGTTAAAGCCAAATGATAAACACTTTCTATATACTTTTGTCCCTGTTTTAGAACTAATCAAAGACGATTATTTCCCGGGAAATAATTCTCATAAATAACCCCATTTATTTATTAATACTTTATTTAAGTCCTTTTTTCTAGAGTTTTAAGCAAAAAATTTGACAAAATTGCTATAATATAGTACAATAGACGCTCATTAAGGGGTGATAATAATGATAGATGAAAAGAAATTAGTACATGTAAATATTGAACCAGTTGTAATTAGCTCATTAGAAGAAACTGAAAAAGAATATGAAAGCTATGCTGGACACGCTATAATGACATATTTAAGAAAAATATACAAAGTAGTACCCACTACTAAATTAAAAGTGAGTGATTGGATTGCTTTTTGTATCTTTTTTGAAAGAACATTACCAATTATGACATCAGAACTAGTAAATGAGTTTGCTAATTTATTAAAAAATGCTAAAGTAACAATTCAAAATTTAGGACAAGAAGATATATATACTTATCGAATTGAAGAATTAGACAAACTTATCGAAAAGACATCTAAAAAACTTACTAAATAAATGTTGCCCAAACAGCAGCATTTTTTTAGTATAAAAATATATAGTTCGCCAATATTAATAGTAGATTGGAGTTGTAAAATTTGAAGTCTACTGGAGTAGTAAGAAGAATTGATGAACTAGGACGCATTGTTATACCGAAAGAAATCCGAAGAAATTTAGGAATAAGAGATGGTGAAAACATGGAAATATTCACTGAAAATGACAGTATTATCCTAAAAAAATATTATCGTATGACAACAAATAGTGATTTAGCAAGTAACTTATGCGATTTAATATATAATAACTTTAATTATAAAATAATTATTACAGATCGGGAAAAAATTATAGCCCATGCTGGCCTTTCAAGTGATTTAAAGGGCAAGTTATTAAATCAAGAATATTTAAATATTTTAGAAAATAGAGAGATTATAACTAAAGAAAATACATCAGAAATAATGGGAGAATATACTTTAAATGGCAATTTTGTATTTATTCCTATTATTTCTTTAAATGATAGTATTGGTCTAATTATCATGTATAGTGATACTCCTATTAAAGATGAGATAATTATAGGAAAACTTATAGCAAGTATCTTTTCTCAAAAATTAGATATATAAGATAAAATCCACCCAATATTTTAAAATATCAACTATTTGTGTTATAATGTTTTTAGGAGGCACCAATATGTTGTATATACATGAAAATAACTTTAAAAATAAAATTCATAATAATTATGGTGGAATAGGCGAAAAAATAAAGGAATTTTATGAAAATGTGTATTTAGAAACTAAAATGAAATTATTAGCTTTTGATTTTTCTAATTTAGATGAGAATACTTTTAAAGAAGCCACAGAAGTTATAAATAATTATTATACCAAATTAAATGTATTTACTAGAGAAAATAACATAACATCACAATCTAAATTTCGTTCTACTTTTTTAGAAGAATTAAGTACATATTTATTTCAGGATAATAAATATATAAAAAATGGTGAATTAGGTATTTATAACAAAGGTATTTATGCTGGAATAAAAATAGGAAATGATCTTAAAGTAAATATTATGAAAAAAGACATAGATTTCTGTATTGGCAAAAAAGTAAGTATAAAAATAGAAAATGATACTTTTGAAATTATTTTGCCAATAATTGCTGTCGAAGTAAAAACCTATTTAGATGCAACCATGTTTGGCGAAGTACAATTTTCTAGTAAGTTATTAAAAAGTGCAACACCAAATGTTAAAACCTATGTCTTAATGGAAACTAACCAAGTTGGAAATGATAAAATAATATCTGCTAGATATGATAAAATTTTAGATGAAATGTTTGTTTTAAGATTTAATGAAAAATCCCTAATTGATTATACAGTATTAAAAGATTACTATAATCAAATTAGTAAAGATATATAAAATATTGCCATTGAAAGAAAAGTTCATACACCTGGTAGATTAATTAATGTTGAAAAATAAAATCTGTTTAACTAAAATAGTTAAGCAGATTTTTTGCTATAGCATCAGCAAGTAGGGGTGGAACTGCATTTCCAATTTGCTGATATTGAGATAAATTTTTTTCCCAAGACATAGTAGTTCTTTTTCCACAAAAAATATAATCATCAGGAAAAGATTGTAATCTTGCACCTTCTCTAGCAGTATAATTTCTATTTATATATGGATGTATAAAATTACTTTGAAAACTGGCAGGAATTGTCGGTGATGGCTTATCAGGAAATGGTCTCATGTTATTTTGAGAAAAAGTTTTGCCACTAATTTTTGATGCATCTCCTCTTTTTCTTTGTTTGTGACAATCATCAACGTCTGCAACCGATTGCCCAAATTTAATATTATCAAATCGATTTATTAGCCTTTGAGTATGACGCATGGCAACATGATTATAAACTTTTCTACTATTACCTCTAGCCCATCGTTGATAATTATTTTGTGGCTCACAAGTATAGTCCATTTCTTCTGCTCCTTCCCCAGAATTTATTTGTGGCAAATCCATAATCGCTTGCTCAATTGTGACATATTCATTTTCGGAATATATGGGTTTCGGCTCTAATTTATCTTCATTAAAAGGCAAATCTTTTCTAATACCCATAAAAACAACTCTAACTCTCGCTTGCGGCACTCCAAAATCAGCAGCATTTAATTTACAAATTTTAACATTGTATCCTGCTTTATCATATTCTTGTAAAATTAGATCTTTCACTAACATATTTTCCTTTGTTTTCATTGATAAAATTCCCGTTACATTTTCCATTACAAAAAATTTAGGCTTAAAAAAATTAACAAATCTTACAAAATCCATAAATAAACTATTTCTTGGATCATTTTTATCTCTGTTTCCACTTAATGAAAATCCTTGACAAGGAGGTCCCCCAATAATTCCATCAATAGTCGTATTTTTTGGTAATAAATTTTCTAAATTCGTTATTTTCGTAATATCATCTATAATTACATTAGTAATAGGATGATTTTTTTTGTAAGTTTCAGCAGCCCATTCATCTTTTTCAATAGCTAGTAGAACATTAAAATTTTCCATTTCAAAACCTAAACTTAATCCACCACATCCTGCAAATAAATCAATAACGTTCATTATTTTGTGCCTCCTTGTTTTCATTTATATATTTAACTATTAATTCACAAGTTTTAACTGAAATGTTAGTTCCATTTTTTTGAGCAATTTTTTTGTATTCGCTCTTAATTTTTTCTTCAATCATTATATTTAGTCTTGCATTCTTATTTTTACCTTTAGGTCTACCAGCTTTCTTCATTATATCACCATAATAATTATAACATAAAACAATTTAAATGTACATTAAATGTGTATCTAAATTATCTAAACTTTAAATAATTTTGACTTCATTTTGTAGAATCAAACTTCTACTTGACATTAAATATTTCATATAATATAATGAACATATCTTAAATGTTGAAGGAATGAGTACTTATTATCTACGCTTAAAGAAAGTTTATGGCTGATGAAAATAAACACTAGATAATGAGGAAGATGACTCTGGAGTTTAGACGGCAACTTACCGTTATAAAAGTAAAGTGCATGAATAAAATCATGAATTAAGGTGGTACCACGGGTATTTACTCGTCCTTAGTTTATGATTTTTTATTTTATTAAAAGGAGGAAAAGAAAATGAAAGAAAAATATTATGTAACAACACCAATTTACTATCCAAGTGCTAATTTCCATATTGGTCACTGTTATACGACCATTATCGCCGATGCTTGTGCTAGATACAAAAGATTAACAGGTTATGATGTTTATTTTCAAACAGGTACAGATGAACATGGTGAAAAAATCGAAAAAAAGGCTCGTGAAGCTGGAGTAACACCCAAAGAGTATGTCGATAAAATTATTAAGGATGCTAAAGACCTATGGAAGTCTCTAAATATTTCTTACGACTATTTTATTCGTACAACTGATGAAGATCATGTAAGACGTGTCCAGAAAATTTTTAAAAAGCTATATAATCAAGGTGATATTTATAAAGGAACCTATCAAGGATTGTATTGTATTCCTTGTGAATCATTTTGGACAGAGTCCCAAGCTAAAGATGGCAAATGTCCTGATTGTGGTAGAGAGGTTAAACTAGTTAGTGAAGAAGCATACTTTTTCAAACTATCAAAATACCAAGATAAACTTATTAAATACTATGAAGAACACCCAGACTTTATTTTACCAATATCTCGTAAAAACGAAATGTTAAATAATTTTATCAAGCCTGGATTAGAAGATTTATGTGTATCAAGAACAAGTTTTACATGGGGAATACCCGTAGATTTTGATCCGAAACACGTGGTTTATGTCTGGATTGATGCTTTATCAAACTATATAACTTCCCTAGGTTATCCCGAAGATGATACTTTAATGAAAAAATATTGGCCAGCCGATCTTCATTTAGTAGGAAAAGAAATAACTAGATTTCACGTTATTATTTGGCCATGTATGCTAATGGCTTTAGATCTTCCCCTACCAAAACAAGTTTTCGGCCATGGTTGGTTAAAAATAGATGGTGGGAAAATTTCTAAAAGTTTAGGGAATTACAAAGATCCAAGAGAATATATTAATGCATATGGTGTGGATGCTGTAAGATATTATGCTTTAAGAGAAGTACCATTTGGCTCTGATGGCAATTTTTCAGAAGAAGCTTTAATCGGTCGAACAAATAGTGATTTAGCTAACAATTTAGGAAATCTAGTTAATCGTACTATTTCTATGGCTCATAAGTATTTTAATGGCCTAACTAAAAATCCGAAAGTAGCAGAAGCGATAGATGAAGAGTTAATTAGCAAAGTTATATCCTTAAAGACAGTAGTAGATGAAAAAATGAATGGCTTAAAAGTAAATGAAGCTATCGAAGAAATTATGGAAGTACTTAGAAGTTGTAATAAATATATTGATGAGACAACTCCATGGGTATTAGCAAAAGATGAAACCAAAAAGGATCGCCTAGCAACAGTCCTTTACAACTTATTAGAAAGTATTCGTATTTGTGCTATTTTATTAAGTCCATTTATACCAGATACTTCAAATAAGATATTAGAAGAATTAAATACGAAAGAAACTAGTTATGACTCATTAGACTTTGGTAAACTTGAAGAAAACTTACAATTAAATGAGCCCAAAATATTATTTAATCGTATTGAATCGAAATAAATATTTCCCGGGAAATAATCCTGGGTTTTTATATTAAATGACATAATCCTAAAATAAACAAAATAATCGCTCCAATTATATTAGCATATATACCTAATAATTTATTAGCAAATTTTCCAACAATTACACCGGCATAAGTAAATAGAAAACTACATAGAGCAAATACACTCATAGCTAAATATATATTAGAAGTAATAGCCTTAAGACCAAGCCCTAAAGAAAAACTATCTAAACTAACTCCAAAAGCAAAGAAAAAACAGCCCAGTAAAGATAAATTAAACTTTTCTTCCTCATGTCTAATAATATCAATAATCATCTGTAATGCTATAATAATCAAAATAAATCCTAATAACATATCATACTTTATCTCAAATATTTCTATTAATTTACTTCCTAATATCATTCCTAAATGCGGCATAACAAAATGCATCAAGCCAACAATACTAGCTAGTTGTAGAGCTTTTTTGTTTGTAACTCCAAACATACCAACACCCAAAGATAAAGAAAAAGTATCCATAGATAAAGCAATTCCAATTAATAATATACTAAAGAATTCCTTCAAACAAAAAACCTCCTAACAAATTGTATTAGGATATTTATATTTTAGAACCCTTTAAGAAGCTTCTTAACATAAAGTTGATAATCAACGTCACTAATGTCTTCCTTAGAATTATCAATCAAACATAAAGGAGGAAATAATACACACCAAAAATTAGACCCAATCCCATCACCCAAAGTAATAACTAAAGACTCATAATTACCTGCCGGATACATTATACCTTTATATGTTTTACTAGGAAAATAATTATTTCCATAATTAATATTATATGGAACATTATATTCTTCTACAATATCTTTTATAGTATCCATATTATCCTCAATAATATTTCTAACTTGGCTAATATTATCCTCCCCATTAATTAGTGTATATACTTCCGTTTCTACAGCACTCTTAATCTCCATCTTTTTCATCTGATCTTCCACGCTATCACTATTAGCAATTACCCTAAATCTTATCGCCTTATTAGGAATAATAATTTCCTCCTCATGATTACTAAAAAGAAAAGCTAAACTAACTAAAAATAAAACTACAATTACTTTTTTCAAGCCTATCACCTACTATAATAAAGAGGAGTTTTACAATTTTTATTCAAATTAGACACTAAAAAAAGAAAAATATTTGACAAAACAAAAATATAAAGATATAGTAATTGTGAGGGAAATATTAAATATCTTTAATATGCACCAAAATAAATATTAATCATAAAAAATAGTATAAGAGCCTACTTATACTAATATTTTTCTAAAAGTGAGGGTGTGTTAAAATGAAACAAATGATAATTGAGGGAAATAATATCTTAACAGGGGAAATTCCTATAGGTGGTGCTAAAAATAGTGCGGTAGCTTTAATACCTGCATCAATTCTAGCTAGTGGGATATCAAAACTAGATAATGTACCAAACATATCAGACCGTGATGCTTTAATAGATATATTAGAAATACTAAATTGTGATGTAACTTTGGATAATGATAAATTACAAATAGATACAACAAATTTAAAAAATACAATTATTGATGAAGAGCATTCCAAGAAACTTCGTGCTTCCTATTATTTTATGGGAGCATTACTTGGCAAAGAAAAATATGTCGAAATATACATTCCAGGTGGTTGTAATATAGGTGCTAGACCAATAGATATTCATATTGATGGTTTTAAAGCTTTAGGAGCCGATGTAACAATTGATGGTAATAAATATATTTTAAAGGCCGATAAATTAATTGGAACAGATATATATTTAAGATTCCAAAGTGTTGGTGCCACCGTAAACTTAATGTTTGCCAGTGTCCTAGCCGAAGGAACAACTGTAATTCATAATGCTGCTAAAGAAGCTGAAATTGAAAATATAGCTGATTTTCTAATCAGTATGGGTGCCAAAATAGAAGGTGCTGGAACAGATGAAATAACGATTACTGGTGTAGAAAAATTACATGGTGGTAATATAACAGTTTTACCTGACCGTATTGAAGCCGGAACATACATAATTCTCGGTGCTTTAGTAGGTAAAAATCTGAAGATTACGAATATCATTCCAAAACACTTAGAAGCTTTAACTAGCAAATTAAAAGACATGGAATCTGATATTACGATTAATAGTGATAATATCATAATAAGTAAAGTAGATAATTTAAAACCCACAAATATTAAAACTTTAGTTTATCCTGGTTTTCCAACCGATATAGGTCAACCAATGAGCGTCTTATTAACCCAAGCAAACGGTACCAGTTTATTTGAAGAAACAATTTGGGAAAACCGCATGGGTCATGTTCCATCATTAAATAAAATGGGAGCTAATATAACTGTCAAAGGTATGAGTTCTATGACTATTGGTCCAAGTAAACTTCATGGATGTGAAGTTGTAGCAACCGATCTTCGTGGCGGAGCAGCCTTAGTCCTAGCGGGACTTACCGCTACCGGAACAACTATTATTAACGATGTAGAACATATATTAAGAGGATATGAAAGCATTGAAAGTAAGCTAACAAATGTTGGTGCTAAAATAGAAATAAGAGAAATATAGTATAGTGTACTATATTTTTTTGAGGTGACATTTATGAAGAAAAAGATAATAGCGATTGCATTATTAGGAGGTATACTATCCGTTATTATCTATTTTTTCACTCAAAGTAATGAACTAACTCTAACATCATTAGGAGATGGCCTATCTATTGGAATGACCCCTTATGGTATAGAAGGTAAAAGTTTTAATGATTATTTAAAAGATGATTTAGATGCCACTCACAAATTAAAAGAATATACTCATGAATTTTCAAACGCTGGAAAAACTGTAAAAGAATTAATATATGAAATAAAAGAAAATAAATCTCTAACGATTAAAGAAAAAACTATTGAAATAAAACAAGCCATAAATAATGCTGATATCTTAACTATAGCCATAGGCATGGATGAACTAGCTAGTACTAAAATAACAAGAGAAATTAAAGAAGAATATCTCCATGATATGGAAGAATTATTAAGTATGATTAAAATGCTAAATAATAATAAAGTAATTGTCATAAGTCTTTATACATGGGGTAAAAACGATTTATTAACGATAGAAAAAATAAATGCCAGCTTAAGAGATATTGCCCTAACTAACAACTTTCTATTTATTGATATTAATAAAATATTAATGAACAAAAACTATTATTTAAATAAAGAAAGCTATTACATAAACTATTTAGGCCATAAAGCAATTTACGAGGAAATCAAAAAAATGTTGTAATTAGCTCAAAATATGATATAATACTTAAGACAAATGAATTTACTATGTCAAAAAATTTTGATATGGCGGGAGGTAATTATGAAAAAAGGAATACATCCAGAGGTAAAAGAAGCAACTATTACTTGTGCATGTGGAGCTTCATTTAAAACTCATTCAACAAAAGAAAATATTCAAGTTGAAATTTGTAGTGAATGTCATCCATTCTATACAGGAGCACAAGGAAAAGTTAAGAAAACTGGAAATATTGAAAAATTTAATCGTAAGTATGGATTAAACAAAGAAGAGAACTAGTATTAGCTAGTTTTTTTATTTGAAGACTTATTACGATAGACCGTAATAAATCTCAAAATTAAAAAGTTATTACGCTTAACCGTAATAACTTTACAAAACAAATAAAATAGTGTATAATGTACTAAAGGGTGATATTATGCTTATAAGAGAAAATTATTTATCCAAGATAAGAGGATTTTATAATTCTGATTTAGTAAAAATTTTAGTTGGTATTCGTAGGTGTGGGAAATCTGTTATTTTAAACCAAATAATTGATGAATTAAAAGAAAAAAATAATATTGATGAAGAACACATAATATTTATTAATTTTGAATTTATAGAATTTGAAGATTTATTAAATTATAAAGAATTAAATAAATATGTAAAATCTAAAATTAAAGATAATAAGATGTATTACCTATTTTTAGATGAAATTCAAAATGTTGAAGCCTTTGAAAAAGTTGTAAATTCACTTCGAGCATCAATAAAAAACATTAGTATCTTTTTAACGGGATCAAATTCTAAACTATTATCTGATGAACTATCGACTGTATTATCTGGTAGATATGTGTTATTTAATATTAACCCTCTATCTTATAAAGAATATGTTTTGTTAACCCAAAAAGATGGCTATAATCTAGAAACATTTTGGGATTATGCAAAATGGGGAGGGCTTCCTAATCGCTGTGAATTTTCCGACGAAACAGACATAAAAAATTATTTGCATAGTGTATATGACTCTATAATTTTAAGAGATGTGGTAAGAAGACTTAAACTAAAAGATACCTATCTATTTGATATTATTCTTCAATATTTATTAGAAACATCAGGTAGAGAATTTTCAGCTGAAAATCTCATTAAATACCTTTCCCATGAAAACAAAAAAATATCTTATGAAACCCTATATAATTATATTAATGCATTATGTAAAGCATTAATTATAAAAAAAGTTTATAGATATGACATAGCAGGAAAAAATATTTTAAAAACTTTAAATAAGTATTATGCTACCGATTTAGGAATAGCTCAAATAAAAAACAATAATCCTGAATTTAAAAGCTACATTGTTTTGGAAAATATCGTTTATAATGAATTAATAAATAGAGACTATGAAGTATATATTGGTAAAACTAAAAGTGGTGAAATAGATTTTATAGCTAAAAAAGATGGCACAATAAAATATATTCAAGTAACTTATGAAATAAATGGTAATGAGAATGCTATAAAAAGAGATTTTGAAGCTCTAGGAAAATTGGAAGATAATTATCCAAAATACGTAATTTCTCTTGATAAAATAGATCTATCAAGAAACGGAATTATTCATTTAAATTTAATTGATTTTCTCCTAAAAGATAATTTTTAAAAGATGTTAGTAACCCAAAAATTACTAACATCTTTTATTTTAATATACTTTTCTTATAAGGCTTTCTCTCATCAGTTCTACCAACTAAATAATCAATAGAAGTATCATAGTAATCGGCAAGTTTATCTAGTTTCTCCAATGGAATAGAACGTATTCCTAGTTCATATTTAGAATACTGTTGTTGAGTAGTCTTTAATAGCTTTGCAATATCACTTTGAGACAGATCCTTATCTTCTCTAATTTCTCTAATTTTACTTATATCCATAATACCTCCAAACTAATAATTTCATACATTCAAATGATTGTATTGACATTAAATCCAAACAGATGTAAAATATAATTAAATACAATCATATAGATGTAAAAAAATCAATGAAGTATAACTTCATAAAGGAGAGTTAAGAATGAAATACGAGGTTTTAAAAAGAGGTCATATAAAAAGAAATATATTAATAGCATTATTAGTAGTATCATTAATTAGTTCATTAATACTTAATTTTACACAAGCTAAATACCGAGTAACAGAGAGTATTCCCTTAATACAAGGAACTATTAATTTCTCACCATCTGATTTAAATATAGTTGCTATGTATCTTAATCAAGATGGAGCAATACCAGCAGGAGAAACTGATATAGCCCCTAAATTTGGCTATACCCTAAATGAAGAACAATCATTCTGTGAAGTAAATGATGAAAAAATAGAAAATGCAGCTTTTACTTATGAAAGTGGATTATTAGGCTTTTATAATTTAAATAGAAAAGGAACAAAATGTAGTCTCTATTTTGATTTAATACCGGATAATGAGAATCCAACACTTTCCATATCTACATCGGGTACAGATAATAGCATTACTGTAATAGCTAATGCTAGTGATAACATAGGAATATATTATTACTACTTCCAATTAGATAATGAAGAAGAAATAAGAACAGAAGAAAATAGTTATACGTTTGAAGGATTAGAAAAAGATAGTGTACACACTATAACCGTAAGAGTAGAAGATGCAGCAGGAAATGTTGCAAGTACAAGCAAAGAAGTAACAGTAGGACTAAAAAGCGGAGGTTTCATATTAGCTAGTGAAAATGCTCCAACCAATAGTACGACCGATTGGACAAATGGAGGCAAGGGTATTACTTATTACTATACAGGGAACCCAAATAACTGGGTAGAGTTTGCAGGCTTTTATTGGCGAATAATAAGGATTAATGGAGATGGGTCAATTAGAATGATTTACCAAGGGACAAGTGCTAATACTAAAGGAATGGGAACTCAAATTGGAACTAGTGCATTTAATAGCTCATATAATAGACGTTATTATGTAGGATTGGTTTATAAAGAAGATGAACAGCATGGCTTTGGACGGACTAGTACAATAATGACAAGCTTAAATAATTGGTATAATGATAATATAGAAAATAATAATAAAAATTTACATTATGAACAATATATAGATACAGGAACTGGATTTTGCAGTGACAGAAATACAGCTAGTGGAGATAATTATACAGATAGTAGCTTTTATTATGCTGCATATGATAGAAGAAATGGAGGAGCTAGTTTACAATGTAGTGATGTGGATATTTTATCACAAGATAATGGAAGATTGCCAAATCCAATAGGATTAGTAACAAGTGATGAAGTAATATTAACTGGAATTACTTGGGATAATGCTAATACTGAAAGTTACCTATATACAGGGCAGAATTATTGGACCATGTCACCGCATTACTTTGGTGGCAGTGCTGTCGTGTTCATTGTGTGGTTGGACGGTTGTCTTGGCAGTGGTGCAGCCAATGTAGACTGGACTGGTTCTGGTGTGCGTCCTGTCATAAATATCCGTGCTGATGTTTCATTAACAGGTTCAGGAACATCAACTAATCCATTCAAAGTCGTTGGAGCTTCCTAATACAAATTAACTGTGTAAACATAAACACAGTTTTTTCTTTAAAAAAAAGTAATTTTCTGTTATTATATAAGCGAGTGATGTATATGAACGAATTATTTAATGTAAATAACAAAGTAATTTATGATATTAATACAACTATCTTATATACTTCTTCATTTAATTATACTGATGATGCTATATATTATTTAAATAATAATTGTATTGTAATAACCAAAGATAGAAGTATGGAAACTTTTGAAATATCAAATGATATTTTTGAATTATTTCATGAAGAAAAACTAATACATAAAAAAGATTTAACCAAAATAGATGAATTAAAACTAAAAATTTTAGCAAGCTTAAATACTACTAAAACCGTATTTGTCTTTTGTAATGTTTTAACTTATTTAGACAAAGCTTTTAAAGAAAGATTAATTAGGTATTTAATATTAAATAAAAAAAGAATTATTAATTATACAACAAATATAGAAGAAACTTTATTATTAGATTATTTAGTTGTATTACATGAAAATAAAATAATCATGGAAGGAAAAAAAGAACTTGTTTTACAAGAAGAAAAAATATTAAAGAAATTAGGTTTTAATTTACCATTTATTGTTGAACTATCAAATGGCTTAAAATATTATGGCGTTATTGATAAAGTTTATTTTAATAATGAAGAGCTGGTGAATGTTTTATGGAAGTAGCAAAAATTTTAGAAAACAAACCCAAAGGTTATATTTATGGCTTAATGGGTAATATTAATTTAACAACTAATAACACTAATTATAGCATTATAACAGACTATAAATTTAATGGTACAGTTAGTGAGTACTTAAATAGTCCCAAAGCTCAATCTTCCTTAAAAATGGTATTATTAGATGAAAGTTATATAGATAAAAAAGCTAATGATCTATCTATTGGTGAATTAAAAAAAGTATCTCTTGCCAAAGCTTTAATTGATGCCAAGGATTATTTAGTATTAGATTATTTTGATAAGAGTTTCAATCACAAAGAAATAGACTATTTCATAAGATTAATGAAAAGAATGACTAGTGATTATCAAAGAACCGTAATTTTATTTACCAATGATATTACAGTTTTATGGAATAATATAAAAGAACTATTAATTGTGGACGAATACTTTGTTATTAACACTATTCCTAAAGAAAAATACTTTGAATTTATAGATAAAGCTAATGAACCCGAAATTATAAGATTTATTAAATTAATGAAAGAATTAGGCTTAAATGTTGAAAATTATAAAAACACTCAAGATTTATTAAAAGCCATATATCGCTTAAAGGAGCAAAAATAATGAAATATTTAATAAGTATGGCTTATGATGGTTCTAAATTCTATGGCTTTCAAAGATTAAAAAATAAAGAAACTATTCAAAAAAAATTAGAAGATGCCTTAAGTATTATAGCCAAAAAAGATATTAAAATAAAAGGTGCTGGAAGAACAGATAAAGGAGTACATGCCTTTGATGCCAAAGCAACTTTTGATTTAGATATAAATATTAAAGAGTATAATTTAAAAAGAGCTCTAAATAGTCTTATAGCGCCATATATTTATATTAAAGATATTAAAATAGTAAATAATAATTTTCACCCTAGATTTAATTGTGTGAAAAAAGAATATATTTATAAAATAAACATAGGAGAATATAATCCTCTATATACTGACTATTATTATCAACCAAATTATAAATTAGATATTAACAAAATGAAAGAATGTGCTAAAATATTTATAGGCATTCATAACTTTAAAAATTTTACATCTGGTATAAGACCAAATTATGAATGTATTATTTATGATATTAATTTTCATATTAAAGATAATATTTTAGAAATTAAATTTACTGGCAAAAGTTTTTATCGGTATATGGTAAGAAACCTAGTAGGGGCTATGTTAGATGTAGCAAATAACAAAGCTAGTTTAGACGAAATTAAAAAGTCTTTAGCTACACCAGAAATAAAAAAGCAATTTAAAACAGCTATACCAAATGGTCTATATTTAAATAAAATAGAATATGAGGAGGGAACATGTTAGATAGTGTCGAAAATTTTTTAGATAAATATTATTTTTTTGCTAAAAATATTCATACCGGAAATAAGAAAAAATTTGAAAGTATAGATATGATTTATATAGTAATGGAAGCCATCAAAGCTTTAATAGTAGTAATAGAAGAAAATAGATTAAGTGAAATAGATACTTCTACACTAAATAATTTAATTCATTTTTCTAAAGTTTATGTAGATACTGTATCACCACTCACGACATCTAATGCTAAAAAAACTGTTATTTTAGAACTAACAAAAGAGATAGAAAAACTAGAAACTTTACTAAACAACCAAGAAATTAGTCCAAAACGCTAAAAAAGTTCATTTTCTATTTGACAAATGACTAGTTTTTACATATAATTTTAACTGGTACATTTTATTTGTTGGAATTGCCATGCCCTGGGAAAGCGGAAGCAAGGAAGACTAAATGAAAGGGATTATATATGAAGACATTCATGCAAAAAAAAGAAAACGTAAAACGTTCATGGTACGTAATTGATGCGGAAGGAAAAACTCTTGGTAGAGTTGCTACAAAAGCTGCTACTATATTAAGAGGTAAACATAAGCCTACTTATACTCCAGGAGTTGACTGTGGAGATTATGTTATCATTGTTAATGCATCTAAAGTTAATTTAACTGGTAATAAGTTAGAAGATAAGATGTATTACAATCACTCTGGTTATCCAGGAGGCTTAAGAGAAAGATCTGCTAAAGTAATGATCGAAAAATATCCAGAAGAAATGGTAGAAAGAGCTGTTAAAGGTATGCTTCCACATAATTCTTTAGGAAGAGCAATGGGCAAGAAATTATTTGTTTATGCAGGTAGTGAACATAAACATGAAGCCCAAAAACCTACAGTACTAAATATTGATTAGGAGGATTTAAATGGCTAAACAAGTATGGACCGCAACCGGTCGTCGTAAAAGTAGTTCTGCCCAAGTAAGAATTACTGGTGGAACAGGAAATATCGTTGTTAACGGTGTTGATGTAAACGAATATTTCCCAAATGCAATCCTAGTTATGGATTTAAAACAACCACTAGCTGTTACAGATAATTTAAATCGTTTTGATATTGATATTACTGTAAACGGTGGAGGATATTCAGGTCAAGCAGGAGCAATTCGTTTAGGTATAGCAAGAGCCCTATTAAAATTTGATGAGAATACTGATCAAACAAGAGAAGATTCTTATCGTAAAATTTTAAAAGCTAACGGTTTCTTAACAAGAGATGCTAGAGTAAAAGAACGTAAAAAATACGGACTTAAAAAAGCTCGTCGTGCTCCACAATTCTCAAAGCGTTAATATGTTTTCTTATTCCAAGCAATACGCTTGGTTTTTCTTTGCAAAAAATAAACGTCGAATTTTGTCGAACGCTTTTTCTTGCTTTTTTAAAGTATTTGCTTTATAATAAATAATCGTTATTTACTGGTGGTAGCGCCTGCTTCATTTTGTAAGTAGTTTAAACTACTGATTTATTCAGGGGGTTTAATCGAAAGCAGGTGATGTAAATGGATAAGGAAAAACAGTACTTATACATTATAATAATCCTACTTGTTTTAGTTTTACTGAAATCAATTTAGGAAAAAAGACGCTAGCTTAAGGCATAGCGTCGACCACAAAGTAGGCGTTATCCACGAAGCAGATAACACTTACATACTTATTATATGCTATAAAACAAATTATTTCAAGATTAATTAATATAGAAAAGTGAGGTTAATGTAATGAATAAAATTTTTCTCTATCTTTATCCCATTAAAGAATTCGCAAATGTTTTCTTTTTGGGAAATGAATATTATGATGCCAACAATTTTAAAAGGCCTTTTGATGTGTTAAATGAAGCCATAGAGAAAAGATATCGTGATAAAGGATATCAAGTTGTTTATATTCTTTATCCAGACAAAGAGATATTTGGTATAACACCTAAAAAGGATGACAAAATTATTTTTACAGATGTTACTTTTAATGAAGCAGTCAGTAATAAAGGTATAAATACTGGAGAAGAAGTCAAATATCCAAATGAACAGCTAATCATTAATCAATTAGGTGAAGCAGAGGAACTAGTTATAGGTGGATATCATGCCCAAGATTGTGTAAAAAGAATAGGTGAGAAGGCCTTACAAAATGGCATAAATACATTAATAGATTTAGATTTAACAGATTTATTTTTTTCCCTCTATAGACATGAAGAATATTTTAACGTTGAAAAATATGATCCTGAAAGATTTAGAGCCTTTATGATAAAAAAGTCTTCAAGATATGGTGAAGCTTTTGCAATAGACCTCTTTAACAGAAATTATCAAAGTTCAGTTTATGGTTTTAATGATTGCCAGCATAGGATAAGATAAGATATCGGAATTTTGTCGAACGCTTCTCTTTGCTTTTTTTAAGTATTTGTTTATTATAATAATTATGCTAATCTCTATTATTAGAGACGAACATAAAAAAAGTCGCTAGCCATAAGGCATAGCGTCGACCACAAAGCAGGCACTATCCACCAAATGGATAACACTTACATATTTATTATATAATTTATCATAATCTTTGACAAGCAAAAAATTGCTAAATCTTCAATTATTTGCTATAATATAGTCGCTTAAAAGGAGTGACTTTTTATGGATGATACAATTTGTGCAATATCAACTGCTCTAGGAGTAGGAGCTATATCTATTATTAGAGTAAGTGGGGAAGAGGCAATTAGTAAAGTTGCTAATCTTTTTGATGGCAAAAACTTAAATGAAGTAAAAAGTCACACTATACATTATGGCCATATTATAAACAATGGTGAGGTTATTGATGAAGTTTTAGTAACCATCCTAAAAGCACCAAAAACTTATACTAAAGAAGATATTGTAGAAATTAACTCTCATGGAGGAATTTCAACAACCAAAAAAATCTTGGAAATATTAATTGCAAATGGCATTCGTTTAGCCGAACCAGGGGAATTTACAAAAAGAGCTTTTTTAAATGGCCGCCTTGATTTAACTGAAGCCCAAGCTGTAAACAGTATAATTAAATCTCGTACCGACTTGGAACGTAAATTAGCTCTTAATACTTTAAGTGGTAAAGTATCTAAAAAAATCAATAACGTAAGAGAAATTATTGTTGAGCTTCTTGCTAATATTGAAGTAAATATTGATTTTCCTGAATACGAAGATGCCCTTGAAATAACTTTAGAAAATCTTCCACCCAAATTAAAGGAAATCAAAAAAGAATTAGAAAGTTTAATTGAAGAAGGGAAAATCGGTAAAATTGTTGAGAATGGTATCAAAGTTGCTATTGTAGGTCGTCCTAATGTCGGAAAAAGTAGTATTTTAAATGCCTTATTAAATAAAAACAAAGCTATTGTAACTGATATTGCTGGTACAACTCGAGATATTGTGGAAGGTGAAGTTGAACTAAAAGGCATTGCCCTAAAATTTATTGATACCGCCGGTATTAGAAAAACAAAAGATGTAGTCGAAAAAATAGGCGTTGATAAATCATTAAAAGTAATAGACGAATCTGACCTTGTAATTCATGTCTTAAATAATAATGAGACATTAACAGAAGAAGATCAAGAAATTATGGAAAAAATTAAAGACAAAACCCACATAACTTTCATTAATAAAAGTGATTTACCAACCAAATTAAAAATTGCTAAAGATGATATTGTAAAAGGCAATACCGTAGATTTAAATGGTTTAGATAAATTAAAAGATAAAATAGGAGAATTATTTGATTTAGAACGTATTAATAACAGTAACCTAGAAGTAGTATCAAGTGCTAGAGAAATAGGCTTGCTTAATGAAGCCTTAAATAGTATTGACCAAGCTTTAAATAACGTAAGTAGTAAACTTCCGGTCGATATGATTGCCATTGATATTAAAAAAGCTTGGGATTTACTTGGTGAAATAACCGGTGAATCTTATCAAGATGAACTATTAGATACGCTATTTAGTAAGTTCTGTTTAGGAAAGTAGTGATATTTATGTATGATTTAATCGTAGTAGGTGGTGGTCATGCTGGTTGTGAAGCTGCCCATATTGGTGCTTATTTAGGCTTAAAAACTCTTCTTATAACAGCCAACAAGAATAATATTGCAGACATGCCCTGTAATCCATCTATTGGTGGAACAGCCAAAGGTATTATTGTAAGAGAGATAGATGCTCTAGGTGGCATTATGGGCAAGGTTGCTGATCGTACCCATTTTCAAATCAAGATGTTAAATAATGGTAAAGGTCCAGCTGTAAGAAGCTTACGTGCTCAAGCTGATAAAGTAACATACCCTAAAGTAATGTTAGAATTTTTAAATAGCACTCCTAACTTAACAATCAAAGAAGGTATGGTAGAAGATTTAATAATTGAAAATAATAAGGTAAAAGGCGTAATTTTAAATGATCAAAGTAAGATTGAAAGTAAAAGTGCTATCCTAACTACCGGAACTTATTTAAAAGCCAATATTTTAATTGGAAGTGAAAATACTCCCGGTGGACCACATGGAGAAGCAAGAAGTAACAACTTAAGTGATAACTTAAAAAGATTAGGTTTAGATATTCAAAGACTAAAAACTGGTACACCACCTCGAATAAAAAAAGAATCTATTGATTTTAGTAAAATGCAAGAGGAAAATGGTGATAATAAATATTATACTTTTAGTTTTGATAATCCTCCTTTTTACAAAATAAATGAACAACAAAAGTGTTATCTTTTATATACTAATGCCAAAACTCACGAAATAATTAGAAATAACTTAGAAAAATCAGCGATGTATGGTGGATATGTAACCGGAGTAGGTCCAAGATATTGTCCATCTATTGAAGACAAATTAGTTCGTTTTAGTGATAAAGAACGTCATCAATTATTTTTAGAACCTGAAAGCATTTACTATGATGAATGGTATTTACAAGGCTTTTCTACTTCTATGCCAAAAAGTGTTCAAGAGGATATGGTTCATTCTCTAGAAGGATTAGAAAATGCTATAATTAGTAAATATGCTTATGCTATTGAATACGATGCTCTAAACCCTCTCCAAATGAATACCAGCCTAGAAAATAAAATAATTGAAAATTTATTTACTGCTGGTCAAATAAATGGGACAAGTGGTTATGAAGAAGCTGCTGCTCAAGGACTTATCGCGGGTATTAATGCTCATCATAAATTAAAAGGATTAGAACCCTTAATTTTAAGAAGGGATGAAGCCTACATTGGTGTTTTAATTGATGATTTAGTAACCAAAGGCACTAAAGAACCATATCGTATGCTTACCTCACGAGCTGAATATCGCTTACTTCTTCGCCATGATAATGCAGATTTACGTTTAAGAGCTATAGGCTATCATCATGGTACTATTGATGAAGAAAGATTTAATAAACTAAAAGAAAAAGAAGCTTTAATTAATGAAGTTAAAAATATTTTAAGAAATAATAACTTAAAATTGAATGCAGAAACTAAAGATTTATTAACAAGTCTAAACATTGAAATACCTTCTTTTAGTACTAATTTTTATTTATTCTTAAAACGCCCTGAAATAAATATGGGTATTATAAAAAAGATAATACCACTAGACTATAGAGAAGATATATTAGAAGAAGTAGAAATAGAAATTAAATATGAAGGCTATATCGCTAAAGTTTATAAAGAAGCTGAAAAAGCTAAAAAATTAGAAGAAAAACTAATACCTAAAGATATTAATTATGATGATATTCTAAATCTAGCTAGTGAAGCAAGACAAAAATTAAAGGATATCAAACCAATATCTATTGGTCAAGCCACTCGGATTAGTGGTGTTAACCCATCTGATATTGCGATACTTACAGTATACTTAAAGAAAAAATATGATAAATAAGGAGTTTGTATGAATATAGAAACATTTATCAAAGAAGTAGAAAAATTAAATATTTCAGTTACCAAAGAGAATTTAGCATCTTTAGCTAAATATAAAGATTTACTAGTAGAATATAACAAAAAATTTAATTTAACAGCCATTAAATCTGATGAAGAAATATATTTAAAACATTTTTATGACTCACTAACACTTATAAAGGCGTATTCTTTAAATGGTAATTTAAAATTATTAGATATTGGTACTGGAGCTGGTTTTCCAGGTATAGTATTAAGAATATTTTATCCTGATCTTGAACTAACCTTACTAGATTCTAACCATAAAAAAATAGCATTTTTAGAAGTAGTTATCAAAGAATTAAATTTAAAAAATGTTACTTGTATTAATTCTCGAGCTGAAAACTTACCCAAAACTTACCGGGAATACTTTGATATAGTAACTTCTCGTGCTGTAGCCCATCTTCGTATTTTATTAGAATTATCAATTCCCTATTTAAAAGTAGGTGGTAAATTAATTGCTATGAAAGGCTTAAGTGAAGAAGAGATTAAAGAAAGTGCCAAAATATTAGAAAAACTAGATAGTACAATTGTTGATACTATTAAATTTAATTTACCAATAGAAGGAAGTAATCGTTCTTTAGTAATTGTCCAAAAGAATAAAAAAACTAAAGAAATATATCCTAGAAGTTATGACAAGATAATGAAAAATCGTTAATTAAAAATAGACATAAAGAATTAGTAGTGTTATTATAT